>NZ_AOME01000014.1 GCF_000336935.1 Halococcus salifodinae DSM 8989
TGCCAGCCCGCTCAGAGATGTGTATAAGAGACAGGTCTTCACCAACGACCCCGCGGTCATTACCCAAAGTGCGACCTTCCTCCGGTTCTCCGCCCTGTCGTTCGGATTCATCGGCGTCATGCGGGCGTACACCGGCGGGTTCCGGGGGGCAGGGAAGACGATGATCGCCGCCGCGGTCTCGGTGATCTCGCTCGGACTCGTTCGGTTGCCGATCGCGTGGCTCGGGACGGCAGCGCTGGGAACTGTCGGACTCTGGATCGCGTTCCCGGTTTCGAACGTTGCCGGCGGTCTCGTCGCGTATCTGTGGTTCAAACGAGGGAGCTGGCGCGAGGGAGATCTCACCGATTCGGATGCCGGTACAGACGTCGCCGGAGCGGAAGCGTCGTCGATGGACGACTGACGTCGATGGTCGACGGCTAAATCGACCACACTCCACACGACGATCGACGCACAGCGGTGGACTGACCGATTGCCAAAGGGTACTTACCCCGGAAGGCGGTATTATCGCGTAATGAGTGCCCAGGAAGCCGAACAGTCCGACCGGAAGAAATACGAGTTCCGGAAGGTCATCGAGGATCTGAAGGAGTACGAAGGATCAGGAACGCAGCTCGTTTCGATCTACGTCACGCCGGGCGAGATGATCAGTGACATCGTCGCGCACGTCAACGAGGAGTACTCCGAGGCGTCGAACATCAAGTCGAAACAGACCCGGACCAACGTCCAGGACGCGCTGAAGTCGATCAAGGACCGCCTCCGATACTACGACAACCCCCCCGAAAACGGGATGGCGGTGTTCAGCGGCGCGATCGATACTGGAGGGGGGCGGACCGACATGGTCACCCGGGTTCTCGAAGATCCGCCCCAACCCATCCAGTCGTCGCTGTACCGGTGTTCCTCGGAGTTCGTGACCGAGCCCTTAGAGCACATGCTCGCCGATCAGGGACTGTTCGGGCTGATCGTTCTCGACCGGCGGGAGGCGAACGTGGGCTGGCTCCGTGGCAAGCGCGTCGTTCCCGTCAAGTCCGCATCCTCGCTGGTCCCCGGAAAGCAGCGAAAGGGTGGTCAGTCCGCCCAGCGGTTCGCCCGCCTGCGGCTGGAGGCGATCGACAACTTCTATCAGGAGGTCGCGGGGATGGCGAACGACCTGATGGTGCCCGAGCGCCACGAGATCGACGGCATCCTGGTGGGTGGACCCTCACCCACCAAAGACGAGTTCCTCGACGGCGATTACCTCCACCACGAGCTCGGCGAGGAGGTGATCGGGAAGTTCGACGTGGCGTACACCGACGAATCGGGCCTCTCCGATCTCGTGGATTCGGCGGGCGACGCGCTCGCCGATCAGGAGGTAATGCAGGACAAAGCCGAGATGGAGGAGTTCTTCGCTGAACTCCACGGCGGCGATCTCGCGACCTACGGGTTCGGCCCCACGCGGGAAAACCTCGTGCTCGGCTCGGTCGATCGGCTCCTCATCTCCGAGGAGCTCCGCGACGACGTCGTGATCTACGAGTGTCCGGATGGCCACGAGGACCGCAAGCTCGTCGGTCGGCGAAGCGACACGCCGGAACACACCTGTGAGAAGTGTGGTGCGGAGCCGGAAGACATCGAGCGCGAGGACGCGATCGAGCATCTGATGGAAATCGCCGACAGCCGCGGTACGGAGACCAAGTTCATCTCCGAGGACTTCGAGAAGGGCGAGCAGCTCCTGAACGCGTTCGGCGGGATCGCCGGAATCCTCCGCTACTCGACAGGAGTCTGACGCGCCCCATCCGAAACCGGACGCCAGCAGTCGGTTTGACTGAGCGAAACCGTCGGCGGGGCGAAGCAAATTATATAACCGCCCGGGTGGAGAGAATACGTAACGATCCATGGTCTCGCCCGGCAAACTCACCGCTCTCACGGCGCTCGCGGACGGTTCGGCTCCGGAGTACGAACCCACGATCGATCCCGACACCGGCGCGGTCAGCTATCCGGAGGTGGCGCGGTTGCTCGACGACGAGGATCCGACCGCCTTCGAGGCGCTCGAATCGCTGGCTCGTCGCGAGATCCTCGGCAAGACCTTCGAGGAGAAGGTGTACGTCTGTCCCGGCTGCGGGGCCGAGGGGATGCAGTACACCACGGCCTGTCCGGGCTGTGGCTCGGGGTACACCATCGAGACGGAACTGTTCGAACATCTCGACTGTGGCCACATCGCACCCCGAGTAGAGTTCGAGGCGGGTCCGGACGAGCTCGTCTGTCCCGGGTGCGAGGCGACGCTCGACGAGGCCACCGAGAACGTCGAGCAGGGCATGCGCCACGTCTGTCAGGACTGTGATTCGTACTTCGAACAGCCCGAACACGGCCTCCGGTGTCGTGAGTGTACGGACATCTACGTGCCGAGCGAAGGGAAAGAGCGCGTGCTCTGTCGGTACAGCCTCACCGATTCGGGCCAGCGATGGGTCGAGACCCAGCTTTCGGCCCGCGAGTCGGTCGTCGAACTGCTGACCGATCGCGGGTTCGACGCGAGCGCGAACACGACGGTCCAGGGCGACTCCGGAACGGACCATCCGGTGCACGTCTACGGCGAGGACGAACTCCTCGACAGCCGGATCGTGGTGGCGATCCACGAGCGCCCCGATCGAGAGGACGCTGCCGAACTCCGTGACGTCGCTGCCGATCTCGACGCGCGGCCCATGATGGTCACCACGCTCGGCTCGGTCGCGACCTCGGTGGCCACCCTCGCCGAGCGCGACGACCTCCGCATCCTGAGTGCGCAGACCGACGGCACGCTCGAACACGACTACGAGGTGACCGACGACCCGCGCACGACACAGTCACTGGTCCAGCGGATCGCCTCGGCCGTCAAACAGCCCTGATCCGGCCGCGACGACCGACCGGTTTTTCGCGTCACTCGCGAACGCTTTCGAGCTGCCGTCGTCGCCGTCCGAGATCCACCTGCGGGTCGAGGTCGGGATCGGCCGCGAGGCGGTCGAGCACCAGTAGCGGGTCCACACCACCACGTTCGACACGCTCCAGGAGTGCTTCGACCTCGGATCGGTAGACTGCGAGCGAGTCGAGTAATCCTATCGCGAGCGCCATCGGCACCGCCGCCTCGTTCGTCGGGAAGTCGGGACTCACCGCAGTGAAATCGACTTTCGAGTCCGTGGCCACCTCCGGGGCCGGGTGGAGCGCGAGGCAGTGCGTACAGAGCGCGACCGCCGTTTCGTCGCCGGGAACGTACTCGCGGAAATCGTCGGGAACGGCGAACGTGACGGTCTCGCTTTCGCAGTCGGGACAGTCCATGATCGGTGGAGTACGGGCGCAGTAAAAATGTGGGTGCCGTCAGTCCGAGGTAACGGCGACTTCGCCTTCGGGCCGCTCTTCGGTTTCGGCCGCGGCTTGCTCGCGGGCCTCGCTCTCGGCCTCTTCCTTTTTGTTCTTGATCTTCTTCATTCGGAAGATCTCCTCGCGCTCTTGCTCTTCGAGCTTCTGCTCGATGTACTCCTGGTTCTCCTTGAGTTCGGGCAGGAGTTTGAACTCGAGGGCGTTGACCCGACGCTTGGTGGTTTCGATCTCGTGGAGCATCTTCTTCATCGCGGTCTCGACCTCGGCCGCGAGGATGATGGATTCGATCAGCTCCTCGTAGGCGTCGGCGGCCTCGTCGATGCGCGCGCTCGTGCCCATCACGCCGTAGCCACGCTCCGCGAGGTCCTTTTTGACCTTCGAGGACTCGATCTGAGGGACCACCACGCCCATGATGTTGTGTGACTGGAGCGTGATCTCGGGGTAGTCTTCGAGCGCCGCCGCCGCGCCACGGACCTCGAGGTCGCCGTCCATCGCGCGGGCGATGTCGATGGCCTCTTGGGCGTCTTCGTAGTCGTCGGCGAGCCCCGAGCGGACGTCCTGGGCCTGATCGAGGATGTCCATGAACTCCATGATCAGGCCGTCGCGTTTCTTCTCCAGGGTGTCGTGGCCGCGCTCGGAGAGGTCGATCCGGTCCTCGATCGCCATCAGGTTCTTGCGCGTGGGTTTGACGTCGGTGGCCATTTGAGTGGGGCTAACGGGGCGAGGCTCTTAAGCCTCGGCCTCCGCCTCGGCGGACTCCTCGCTCGCCTCGTCCGCTGCGTCCTCGTCGGCGGTCTCGGTCGTGACGTCCTCGCGGTAGTACTCCTCGATGAGCTCCTCGTCGATCCGATTGAGCTCCGTCTTGGGGAGCGTCGAGAGCAGCTCCCAGCCGATATCGAGGGTTTCCCCGATGTCGCGGTTCGTGTCGAAGCCCTGATCGACGAACTCGTTTTCGAAGCGGTCGGCGAGGTCGAGATACAGGTTGTCCCGCTCGGAGAGCGCCTCCCGACCCACGATGTTCACGAGGTCCCGGAGGTCCTCACCCTCCGCGTAGGCCGCGTAGAGCTGGTCGGAAACGTCGCCGTGGTCCCCGCGAGTCAGTCCCTCGCCGATCCCGTCGTCCATCAGCCGAGAGAGGCTGGGGAGGACGTTGACCGGCGGCTGCACACCTTGAGAGTTGAGGTCTCGATCCATCATGATCTGACCCTCGGTGATGTACCCGGTCAGGTCGGGGATCGGGTGGGTGTCGTCGTCGCCGGGCATCGTCAGGATCGGGATCTGGGTCACCGATCCCTCGCGGCCCTTGATCCGACCCGCCCGCTCGTAGAGCTGGGCGAGGTCGGTGTACATGTAGCCGGGGTACCCACGCCGGCCGGGAACCTCTTCCCGAGCGGCACCGATCTGGCGGAGCGCCTCACAGTAGTTGGTCATGTCCGTCAGGATCACGAGGACGTGATACCCCTTCTCGAAGGCGAGATACTCCGCGGTCGTGAGCGCGAGCCGCGGGGTGATCTGGCGCTCCACGGCGGGGTCGTCCGCGAGATTTGCGAAGACGACCGAGCGTTCGAGCGCGCCGGTGCGCTCGAAGTCCGCGAGGAACTCGTTCGACTCCTCGGCGGTGATCCCCATCGCCGCGAACACCACCGCGAACTCCGAGCTCTCGTCGTCCGCTGCCTCGACATCCGCCGCTTCGTCGCCGTCGGTGTCCCCACTCTCGGTAGCGTCGTCGGTCTCTTCCTCGGGCACCGACGCCTGGCGCGCGATCTGGAGTGCGAGGTCGTTGTGGGGCAGCCCCGACCCGGAGAAGATCGGGAGCTTCTGGCCCCGTACCAAGGTATTCATCCCGTCGATCGCCGACACGCCGGTTTGAATGAACTCCTCTGGGTACTCCCGCGCCGTGGGGTTGATCGCCGCGCCCACGATGTCCTGGCGCTCGTCGGGGACGATCTCGGGGCCATCGTCGATCGGGCGGCCCGAGCCGTCGAGCACCCGTCCCAGGAGGTCCTCAGTGACGGGCATCTTCATCGTCTCGCCGAGGAACCTGACAGAGGCGTCGCGGTTGATGCTGCCGGTCCCCTCGAACACCTGGATCGAGGCGTATTCTTCAGTTGATTCGAGCACCTGGCCGCGCTTCTGGTCGCCGTTCGGCAGTTCGATCTCGACGATCTCGTCGTACCCCACCGGTTCGTCGATCTCGACGAACACCAGCGGCCCGCTGATCTCCTCGATCGTTTGATATTCTTTCATTGGTAGTTCAGTATTTCTCCCGGAGCTGGCTCTCGATGCTGTCCTCGACGTCGTCGATGAATTCCTCGTACTCCTCGGTCGTGCCGATCCGGTTCAGTCGCGGTGCGGCGTCGATGTCGGTGATCTCCTCGACCGGCACGCCGGCGTCGAGCGCCGCGAACGCCTCGTCGTTGTAGGTCTTGATCGCGCCCATGAGGAGGTAGGTCTTCTCCGGCGAGCAGTACGCGTCGGTGTCGTCGAGTGCGTTCTGCTGGAGGAACGCCTCGCGGAGGTAGCGCGCGATATCGAGGGTGAGCTGCTGGTCGTCCGGCAGCGCGTCCTCGCCGACGAGCTGGACGATCTCCTGGAGCTCGCTCTCCTCGTCCAGGGTGTCGATCGCCCACTGGCGGACATCGGGCCAGTCCTCGGCGACGTTCTCCTCGAACCACGGATCGAGCTGGTCCCGATACAGTGAGTACGACTCGTCCCAGTTGATCGCGGGGAAGTGCCGGCGCTCGGCGAGGTCGTTGTCGAGCGCCCAGAACGTCTTCACGATCCGCAGCGTGTTCTGGGTTACTGGCTCCGAGAAGTCACCACCCGGCGGGGAAACAGCGCCGACCGCCGAGATCGATCCTTCAGTACCGTTGATGTTCTGGAAGTAGCCCGCACGCTCGTAGAACTCCGAAAGGCGCGCCGCGAGGTAGGCGGGATACCCCTCCTCGCCGGGCATCTCCTCCAGCCGCGAGGAGATCTCCCGCATCGCCTCGGCCCATCGCGAGGTCGAATCCGCCATCAGCGCCACGTCGTAGCCCATGTCGCGGTAGTACTCGGCGATGGTGATTCCGGTGTAGACACACGACTCACGCGCCGCGACCGGCATGTTCGAAGTGTTCGCGATGAGACACGTCCGGCTCATCAGCGGTTTCCCGGTGTTCGGGTCTTCGAGCTCGGGGAAGTCGTCGATCACCTCGGTCATCTCGTTGCCCCGCTCGCCACAGCCGATGTAGATCACGATATCGGCGTCGGCGAACTTCGCGAGGCTCTGCTGGGTGACCGTTTTGCCGGAGCCAAAGGGCCCCGGGATCGCCGCCGTGCCGCCCTTCGCGAGCGGGAACAGCCCGTCCTGAACGCGCTGACCCGTTACTAGGGGCGTGGTCGGCGTCTCCTTGTCGAGCGTGGGGCGGGCCTCACGCACCGGCCACTCCTGGTGCATCGTGACGGCTTCGCCGGAGTCGAGTGCCACAACTGTGTCCTCGACGGTGAGCTCGCCTTCCTCGACGTTCGTGACTTCGCCGCCCTCGTAGTCCGGCGGCACGAGCACCTTGTGTTCGATGCTCTCGGTTTCCGGCACCGTGCCGACGATGTCGCCGGCCTCGACCGTGTCGCCTTCCTCGACGGTGGGGGTGAACGCCCACGTCTCGTCCATGTCGATCCCCGGGGCGTCCACACCCCGGTCGAGAAACGCGCCCATCTGCTCTTCGAGCACGTCCAGCGGGCGCTGAACGCCGTCGTAGATCGAGTAGAGCATTCCCGGACCGAGATCGACCGAGAGCGGTTCGCCAGTGTTCGCGACGGGTTCGCCCGGCGCGACGTTCGAGGTTTCCTCGTACACCTGGATCGTCGTCCGGTTCCCTTCGATCTCGATGACCTCGCCCATCAGCCCTTCCTCACCGACGTACACCACGTCGTTCATCCGGGCTCCGAGGTCCGTGGCGACCACGACGGGGCCGCTCACGCTCGCGATCGTACCGTCTTCCGTGACCTGTGTCTCCGTTGCTTGACTCATTGTGTTACTGGTCGTCGTCCATCAAGTCGATGCCGATGGCGCGTTTGATCTGCCCCCGCAGTCCGCCGGTTCCCGCACCCTCGCCACCGAGCGTCACGAGCGTGGGTTCGATACTGCTTTCCGCATCCTGTCGCACGCCGCGCGAGAGATACTCCATGTCGTCGTCGGCCATCACCACGATCCCGACGTCGTCGTCCGCGAACACGCGCTCGACCGCGCCGTCGAGCGTGTCCGCCTTCTCGTCGTCGGGGACGTTCTCGAACGTCCGAACGCCCGCGAGTCGAAAGCCCGTGGTGAACTCCGGACTCCCGACGACCGCGATCTCCTGACTCATGGTGCATCCATCGGCGGGTGTTGGGTACCCGTCGGTTTCGGCCTGTCGGTCATAGCATCACCAGTTCGTCCTCGATGGTGTCGGGATCGAGTCCGGCTTCCTTACCCCGAGCGATCGCCCGGACGTTCTCGACCTCGCGCATCTTCGCGAGGACGAACGCGAACACCGGACAGACCGACAGCGGGTAGCGATTCGAGAGCGTGCGCGAGTACTCGAGCAACGCCGCGTCGAGCGCGCGTTCGAACCCGCGCAGGCTCGCGGCGGTGTCGAGCTCGGAAAGCGCGGCGTCGAGATCGTCGCCGTAGGGGCTCTCGCGCAGCCGCGCGACCAGCTCGTCCGTGTTGGCGACGAGCTGGCTGATCTCGCTCTCGTCGAACAGCCGCCCGCCCGAGATGTAGTACTCGGCGGGGTCCATCTCCGCACCGCTCCGGGAGAGCCGCAGCGCGTTCCGGATGTTCCGGAAGTCGATCTCGCTTTCGAGGAAATCGACGTACAGCTCGGTCGCGCGATCCGGCTCGTTCGGCAGTCCCTCAGTAAGGGCCTCGTAGAACGCCCGATCGACCGCGTTTTCGAGCGGGACGAGCAGCGAGCGCTCCTCGTACTCCTCGTAGGCGTTCGCGAGCGGTTCGCCGAACAGGGTGTCGTCGAGCAGCGTGACGACCTCGTCGATCGAACCAGCCCCGAGGAGTCGATCGATGCGTTCGTCGCTGAACTCGCCGGCCCTGATCAGGTCGACGTCGATCGCTTCGCGGTCGGCGTCGGAGTACAGCCCCCGAAGGATGGTCTTGACGTTCCACGCGTCGAACTGCCGGAGGTAGCGCGCGATGTAGTCGTACAGCGTGCCGTCGGCGAACCGAAGCAGATCGTCGAAGTGGTTCGCGAGATTGCGGTGGAGCGCGTTCTCGATGAGGTCCACACCGGAGTGGCGGCTCCCGAGCGCGTTCATCTCCGCCTCGTACTCGCTTTCCTCCATGAACCGCGCGATCTCGCTCGGCCCCATCCGGATCAGCTTCCGGTAGTCGTCCTCGTCGAACAGCCGCGACCGTCGCGAGCGAACGCGCGCGATGACGTACTCGTAGTTCGACTCGCCCGAACCCGATCGAACGCTCATTGCTCGAACAGTCGCTGGCTGATTGCCTGGAGTCTGTCCTCCCAGACGCTATCGAGCACCGAGTCGAACGTGTTGTTCACCCGCACCCGCGAGGCGTCGCTCTCGGCGACCACGCCGCCGAGGCATTCGATCTCGCCAGCGTGCTCGAACCCGTCGTACTCCGCGACGAGCGATTCGAGCAGGTCGGCGTCGTCTGCTCGTCCCGAAATCCGCACCGTGTCGCCCTCGTCGAACTCCGCGGCAGCGTCGTCGAGCAACGTGCGCGTGAGCTCCTCACGTCGTTCGCCGGAGAGGGCGGCGACGCGGGACTCGGCCTCCTCGCGCGTCTCTTCGAGGACGATGCGGCGGCCTTCGAGGCGCTTCTGTTTGGCCTCCAGCTTCGCACTGGAGAGTTTCTGTTCACGTTCCTGTTCGATCCGGCGTTCGATCTCGCGTTCGCGCTCGGCGCGGATCTCCTCGGCATCGGCCTCGGCCTCGGCGACGATCTCCTCGGCACGCTCGTCGGCCTCGTTCCGGATGCGTTCGGCCCGGTCTCTTGCGTCGTCTTTGATGTCCTCCGCAACCGTATCGAGACTCATAGTGGTGAAAAAGCGGGAGTTACGTTGCGATGAAGAGGGTGACGAACGCGATGATGATGAGCGTCTCCGGCAGGGCGGTGAAGATCAGCGCCTGCACGAACATGTCGTCGTCCTCGGCGACCGCACCGACCGCCGCCGCGCCGATCGAGCGCTGGGCGAGGCCCGTGCCGAGCGCACCGAGACCGACCGCGAGTGCTGCCATACCCTGGTTACCGATGGCTGGGCTGCCCTGCTGCAGTACGAGTTCCGTCAGTGCTGGGATGATTTCGAGCATTGGATGAGATTCCGTTGGCTTGGTCTTCCGACGGCCGAGAGTTGGTCCCGAAGTAGGCATAAAACTTCCTAAATCGGTCGAGAGACGCGCCCAGGTCCGTGGACTGTGACGTTGCGACGGACCGGAAAAAGAACACGAACGATCGGTCACTCTACCCCCGGTCAGCGGGGGACGAACGCTACTCGTCGGTGGTGAACCGACGGGCGTACCCGAACGGGTCGTAGGCGGCCCCGCTGCCCTCGTAGAACTTCGAGAAGAACTCGAAGTACTCCAGCCGGATCGACTGGATCCCCGCCGAGGTGACCCCCAGCAAGAGGACGACGAGATGGCCAACCAGCAGCACGACGACGGCGAGCAGGATCGACACCGGCCCGCCGTGGATCAACCCCGTGCCGAGCGCGCCGAGGAGTTCGGCCTCCTCGGGGATGTGGCCGGGATCGTAGATGAAGTGGTACTCGCCCTCGGTGACGTACACCCCGAGCACGAGGAGGTTGACCGCAAAGGCCATCCCCGCCTTCGCCAGCAACACAGCGGCGATCCGGAGGTACGACAGCACGTGTGCGAGCACCTGGTGAGCCTCGACGAGCTCGTGGGTCGGACCGACGGCCAACAGCCCGAGACCGGCGAAGAACGCAACGCCGCCGACGATCCCGACCCACGCCGGGAAGCCGGTGAAGCCGAGCTCGAACGCCGCCACATCACCGCTGCTGAACACCTCGAAGAGGAGGTCGGGCTTCGACCCGTCGAACAGCCGGCTGAAGATGAACAGCCAGAGCCCGTTCAGTGCGAGCAGCCACGAGCCGGTCTCCTTCAGCGCGTCGGCGAACCCGTGGAAGGTGTACTCCTCGATGAACTCGAAGATCCACGCGAGATTGAGGTGAAGGATCCCGAACAGTGCGGTGACGACGAACCACGTCCGGGCCCAGTAGCTGGTCGCGGGCGAGAGCCCCTTCTCGATCGGCGCGTGCGAGAGGCCGACGACGCCTTCCCAGAGATACGTCGAGACCAGATGCAGTCCGAAGATCTCGCCGTAGAGCACGCCGAACACGGTCGTCGAGATGCCGGCCGCGAGCGCGACCGCACCGAACCGCTGGTACGTGTCGGAGTCGAAGCCGTTGTACACCCAGTAGCCGATCCCGGTGTAGATCAGCCCGTAGCCGACGTCGCCGATCATGAACCCGAACATCAGCGGGAACGTCAGGAACAGGATGATCGTCGGATCGAACTCGGCGTACGACGGCCGCCCGACCGCCTTCGTCAGGAGTTCGAACGGCCGTACTCCCTTCGGGTTCTTCTGGACGACCGGCGGCTCGCCGTCGGCCATCCGGGCTTCGGTCCCACCGTCGGACTCGCTTCGCTCGATCGGCGAGGATCGCCTCGCTTCGCTCGGCTCACCCCCATCCGCTTCAAGTCGGTCGTCCGATTCGTTTTCGTCGTCCAGCGGCTGCAGCCCGCTCGACTGCTTGCTGTCAGCGTTCCCACCGTCAGCAGCGGTTTCGGGGTCGCCTACACCGGGTTCGGTCGGGCCGGTCGGTTCGCGGTCGGCGACCTGGCCGCTGCTGTCGTAGGCGGCACGTTCGAGCTCCTCGACCTCGCAGTGCTCGCCGACGCTGGCTTCGAGCGCCTCCGCGAGATCGACGAACTGCTCGGTCGGGAGCCAGCCCTCGGCCACGAACGCGTTCTTCGTGGTGGCGAAGGCGAGCGGGATCTCGCGCTTCTCGACCTCGATGGTGAGCTGTTCTTCGGCCGCGAGCAGGAAGTCGCCGTGTTTCTCGCGGAGGTCGTCGAGCTCGGCCTCGACGGACTCGATCTCGCGATCGAGCTCCGCACGGCGATCGTCGAGGTCGTCGAGATACGCTGCGGGACTCTTTTCGGCGTCGGGGACCTCGATGGCCGCGAACTCCGCACCGACGAGCGCGTCTTCGAGCACGTCGCTCGATCCCGATGTCGGGTGCGCGAACACCGCGACCACGCCGTCCTCGGCGAACGTCTCGTACCGATCGACATCGTCGGCGGCGTCGAGCGTGTCCCGAACTGCTTGCTCGTCGCCCTCGCCGACGCTGGTTTCGAGCGAGTCGTACCCCGAGAGCAGATCGAGATCGATCCCGAGCGTTTCGAGCGGAGCCATCGCGCTGGCGCGCTCGTCGAGTTCGCGGCGCTCGTCACGGAGATCGTCGCGCCGATCGTCGCAGTCGTTGACCGCGCCGCGGACGCGTTCGAGCCGATCGGCGAGATCGTCAGTGTCGACGTGCTCGCCGGAGCCGTCGGGGTCGTCATCGAGATCGAGGATCGATTCGAGCGAGCGGACGGTGACGAGGCGTTCGGCGGCCGCGTCAGCGCCGGCGATCGGGTCGCCGGGTTCGAACCCCTCCCATGCGCCGTCGTAGTCGGTCACGTGGAGCAGGTTGAGATCGTGGGTGGTCTCAATCACGTCGTCGAGCACGCGCTTTGCGCCCGTGATCGACACCCGGCTCATCCGCTCTGGCCTAAGCATGAACCCTCTCTTCGAACTCGATGACGACGTACTCGGCCACGTCGTCGACGTTCTCCCTCGCGCGCGATTCGAGCTGCTCGCGCTCTTGTGCACCCGATTCGAGGATTGCCTCGCTCTCGGCCTCGATCTCCTCGCGCGCCGCATCGAGGCGCTCGGATTCGAGCTTGTCGGCCTCCTCGCGGGCGGATTCGCGGGTTTCCTCGGCCTCGCGCTCGGCCTCGGCGATGCGCTCCTCACGGTCTTCCTCGGCGGATTCGACGATCTCCTCGGCCTCGCGCTCGGCCGCCTGGATTCGGTCGAGAACCTCTGGCCTCGCCATAATCTTGTCTGAGCGGCCCTTGTGCGAGCGCCTATTTGGTAGTTGCGAATGCCGTGTGGAGTACGGCAGCGTCCCGTCGGTTGGCGAGTCGCCCTACTGATGTGTAGGGCCGGTGGCGCGCGGGAGGGCGTCTCCGACGCCCGACTCGTGCGAGGTCTGCGCGAGCGGTGCGAGCGGAGCGAATCGGTTGGGGAGGGAGTGGTCTGTGGCCACTCATTTGTGACGGGATAGGGGCGGACGAACCAGTACCGTGGTTACTCAAAACCGATCGAAAGCACTTATTCAGGAACGCGCGCGATCGTCGTGATTGCCCGCGGACTGCCGGGGCGGGCCTGCTGGATGTGATGCTCGAAATCCTCGAAGCCCGCCGCGTCGAACATCCGATCGGCTTCGTCCTCGTCGTAAAACAGCATGATCGCGTCGGCGAGCCGGCCGAACATCGACGACGTCGGCGCGTCGGGACCGACCACGAGCACGCCGCCGCCCGGCTCCACCACCCGGCGGAACTCGGCGAGCGCGGCGACCGGATCGGGCCAGTATTCGATCGATCCCGACGACCAGACCGCGTCGAAGGTGTCGTCGGCGAAGGGGAGCCGCTCGGCGTCGCCCCGATAAAATCGGACCTGATCGGTTTTCCCGAACTTCTCCCACGCGCGTTCGAGCTGGTGGCTGCTCTGATCGAGGCCGTGGACGTTGTCGGTGCGTTCGAGCAGGCCCTCGGTGGCAAAACCCGTGCCACAGCCCACGTCGAGCACCCGATCGTCGGGCGCGGGATCGAGCCAGTCGATGGCTTCGGCCCGCATCGTCTCGTTCCAGATGAACGGGTTGATCTCGTCGTAGACTCGGGAGAGATACTTGTAAAACACCCGCGCACGCGCCTTGTCTTCGAGCACTCCCATTGGTCACGGATTCGCCGGCTGTCGGCATAACTCTGGGGTATCTGTTTTCAGACAACCCGTCTAAGAGCGATCCGCACCGACGATACAACGAATCACGATCCAAGTGAGAGACCGCAGGCCACACCCTCCCCAACCGATTCGCCCCGTTCGCGTCGCTCACTCCGCTCATCCCTCGCGCGAGTCGCACGCCGCTGGCGTGCTCCCGCGCGCCACCGGCCCCAAACAGTTCTAATCGAAGACAGCCCAAATCATGCTCGCGCCGTGGCAGCCGCTGTTCCGTTGACATAGAATTTGACGGTTACTTCTGATCCGGGAGTGGGTTGTGGAGTATTTGAGGCAGCGATCGTTAGTGATGCCTTCTCACCCGCCATCCAGGTTTTGTTTGCGGTGTTACTGTTGAAGGGCCCTTCAGGACCAGACACGAACCCTGTCTTCGAAAAGAATGGAACATCTGGTTGGTGTTTGATGGACTGTCCATCAACGAACACCCGAACAGTGAGATCACGTGTGTCGATCGGATCACCACTTTCATGCACGAAAGTGAATTTTGGATTGCCATATTGATCGCCGTTTCCCCTATCAGCGGAGATCACAGCACTCGGCCCATCGTCTGTCTGCCCGCCGATCCCGACGACGAACACCGCGACGACACCGGCGAGCGTGACGACGACGGCGAGCATGAGAACGACGCCAACCACCGGGGCGACTGCACGGCGTGACACGCCACGCGGTAGTTCCGGTCTCGTATTTCAACCTTCGGCGGCGTGGGCGATTACGGCGAGGCGGGGGCGACGAGCGTCTGGTTCGTTGCGACGGCCGCGCTCGTCTCGACCCGCATGGACGATCCGTTCACGCGGGCCGTCACCGTGACGTTTCCGCGCGGTGCGACCGTCCACAGGCGGCCATCGGGTCCGGTTTCGCCCACCGTTCGGTTCTCGACCGTCACGGTGCCGTCGAGCCGTTTGCCGCTCTCGGTCGTCAGGAACACTTCGAGCGGACCGCTCGGGTGGGTGCGATTGACCACGAGTCGCCGGTTTTCGGTTGTGGTGGTCACCGGTGCGGCCGTCGGCAGCCGCGTCAGGGTCTTCTGCTGGTGTTCGACGAACACCTGGCTGGTGTTCTGATCGAGATACGCCGTGAGTCGGCCGTGGTCGTGCGAGAAGCGGAATCGGGAGATGCCGACTTGCTGGACGTTGCGCTGGCCTTTGGACCCGGAGTTGTTCTCGGCCCAGGGGTACAACGTCGCGCGTCGGTTGCGCACGTCCGTGTTGTTCTCGACGCTGCCCGCGGTGGCGTTGCGTTCACCCGGGAGATACGCCTCGCGAGAGTACTGTCCGTCGTCGACGGTCGCCAACACGACCCCATCGGCCGTCGTCTCGGCGTACACCCAGAGGGGTTCGAGGCGCTCCTCGCGGGTCGGGCCGATCCGGGCGACGCCGGACGGAACGTCGCTATCGACGGGGACCGTGTTCTCCCCGCGGAGCGCCGTTGTGATCCGATCGCGGACGGGCCCGCCGAACGGAGCGAGTTCGAACTGCCGGTTCTGTGCCCAGTTGATCACCGACGTACCGTCGATCGTCGACCGTGGGACCGAGTCCGCACGTCGCTGGAGCTCCCCGACGGCCGTTTCGAGCCGGTCGGCCGCAGCGCCGATCCGCGCGAGATCACGGAGAAACGCCTGTCCGGACAGCGATCCGTTGTTGTAGGCCGTGATCGTGGTGGCCTGTCGATCGTGGAGTGTCTCGATCCGCTCGTCGATTCGGGCGGCAGTCGCCTCGATCTGCTCGTGACGTGCCGCCACGGACTCGGTGTCCGAGAAGCGCTGTCGGAGCAGCTCCTGTTGAAACCGGCCGTCGAGCTGCTGGGTTTCGAGTGCGAGCGTTCCCGAAACGTCGATCGTCGCGCCATTGTACGCCGCGGTTTCGAGCGCATCGGGAGCGATACGGAGATACGAGGTCGTCTCGGTCGCCGGCGTGACCGGGGCCACCGAACTGGCGCGAGCCCCGTCCGGCGGGTGTGAAGCCGGAGCCGCGAGCGCGACCGGCGCGAGGACACAGCAGAGAGCGAGCACGAGTGCGATCGCGCGGCGCATCGGATGGACAGTCCGTCCCCGGTGCTATTAAAATCCCGGCCGAAACGTGGCTCGGGGGGGTCCGTACACGGAGATCCAGGGGATGAAAAGGGTTTTCGTGTCGGCCCGAGCAGAGTCGGGTATGCGTTTTCGGGCGGTGCTGTGCGCGCTCCTCGCCACCGTCGTCGCCGTCACCGCCGTCGGGCCGGCGATCGTGTACGGCCAGCCCGGGTCGGCCGTCGATCAGGCGGCGTCGCCGACCGACAGCGCCGACGCCGCCACGACCATCGCCATCCAGCCCCGACCGAACGGCGACGCTCGGTTTCAGGTCTCGACGCGCTTCGCGCTCACCAGTACGAACGAGACCAGAGCGTTCAGAACGATCGCGAGGGAGTTCGAAGAGAGCACCAACACCGATCCGATCCCGACGTTTCGGCGCGCCGCGACCGCGGCGAGCAACGCGACCCGCCGGCCGATGAACGTCACGAACGTCAACCGAACCGCGACGATCGTGGGCCAGAACGACACCAGCAAGAACGACACCGGCCAGCTCGTGGTCGCGTTCACGTGGACGAACTTCGCCCGGCAGAGCGACGACGAACTGATCGTCGGTGACGCGTTCAACACCAGCCAGAGCACCTGGCTCCCGTCGCTCACCACGGAGCAGACGTTGCGCATCGAAACACCCCGAGGGCACACCATCGATACCTCGCCGATCGGGTACACCAATCGCACGCTCGTGTGGAAGGGACCCCGATCGTTCGCTCCCGGGGAGCCGCGGGTGGTCTACGATCGCAGCGGCGCACCGCTCCAGCCGACGACCGGCGAGAATAACGGAAGTGGCGATGGCAACGGCGACACCGGACCGTTCACAGCAGTACCGCCGCTCGTGCTCGGAGCAGGAGTGATCGTGCTCGGGGCGGGGGCCGTCATCGTCGGGGCGTACACCTGGACGCGACGCGAGACGGACGACGACGGGGGTGCACCAGACGTCGCCGATAGCGAAACCGGATCAGGGACGACGGCGGCGACAGCACAAACGAAATCGGAGTCGGACGCTTCCGCCGCGGCGACCGCCGACCAACCCGACGACGAACCGCCCGACGACGAACTCCTCTCTGACGAGGAACGTGTCGAACGACTCCTCGAACGCAACGACGGCCGGATGAAGCAGGCCTCGATCGTCGACGAGACCGGCTGGTCGAACGCGAAGGTGTCCCAGTTGCTGTCGGCGATGGACGACACAGGGAGAATCGAGAAGCTCCGGATCGGCCGGGAGAACCTCATCAGCCTGCCCAACCGCGACGATGAGAGGGTTTGACGCTTTCGGAACCGTTAACATTCGCGGGCGGCGACTCCCGCTCGATGAAGATCCTCATCGCGGTAACGGAGGTGGCCGAAGTCGAGGACGACTTCGAAATCGATGGGTTGGCAGTCGCCGATCAGTACCTCGACTACGACCTCAACGAGTGGGACGACTACGCCATCGAGGCGGGCGTCCAGCTCCAGGAGGTGGGTGAGGAGGTTGAGGTCGTCTCGGTCACGGTCGGGCCCGAACGCTCCGAGGAGACCATTCGGATGGGACTCGCGAAAGGCGTCGACCGCGCGATCCGGGTCTGGGACGACGCGCTCGAAGGAGAGGGTCAGCTCGGCGTCGAGACCAAGGCCGATATCCTCGCGGCAGTCGCCGAGGACGAAGACCCCGATCTCGTGCTCACGGGCGTCCAGTCGAACGACGACGCCTTCGGGGCCACCGGCGTCTCGCTCGCCGACGAGATCGGCTTCGAGTGGGCCGCGGTCGTCAACGATCTCGACCTCGAACCAGGCGACGATGTCGCCTCGGTCCACCGCGAACTCGAAGGCGGCGTCGAGGAACTGACCGACGTGGAGCTCCCCGCCGTCCTCACCATCCAGACCGGGATCAACGAGCCCCGCTACGCGAGCCTTCGGGGAATCCGTCAGGCCCAGTCGAAGGAGATCGCGCCCAAGGACCTCGCGGATATCGGTCTCGACGCGTCGGTGACCGAGAGCCCGATCACGCTCACGCAGCTCTACGAGCCAGAAACCGAGAGCGACGCGACGGTGTTCGAGGGGAGTCCCGACGAGGAGGCCGACCAGCTGGCTGACCTGCTTCGCGACAAGGGGGTGGTCGAGGGATGACGGTTCTCGCCATCGCCGAACACCGCCGCGGTGACCTCCGTGACGTGAGCTTCGAACTCGCCACCGCGGGCCGCGAACTCGCCGACGCCACCGACGGCGACCTCCACCTCGCCGTGATCGGCGGCGCGGTCGAGGAGTTCGCCGACCGGCTCGACCGCGAGGGCGTCGACGTCGTCCACACGATCGACGAGGGCGAGGAGTTCAACCACGACGTCTACACCCAGGCGGTCGCCGCGCTCTACGATGAGGTCGAACCCGACACGCTGCTCATGCCGAACTCGGTCAACGGCCTCGACTACGCGCCCGCGGTCGCCAACCGGCTCTCGCTTCCGCTCGTGACTGACGCGATCGACATCGAGAGCGACGGCGTCCTCTCGGTGACCCGCGAGAAGTACGGCTCGAAGGTCGAAACAGTAGTCGAAGTCGACGCCAACCGCGCAGCGGTGACGGTTCGGCCGGGCGAGTGGCCGCCTGCGGAGGGAACCAACGGGGCCGAAATTCAGGAGTTCGACGCCGAGATCGACGAGTCGACGGTGCACTCGACGGTGACGGGATTCCAGGAAGTCGGCGGCGGTGACGTCGACATCAGCGAGGCCGACGTGCTGGTGTCGGTGGGCCGCGGGATCGAAGAGGAGGAGAACATCGCGCTGGTCGAGGCGCTGGCGGACACGCTCGACGCGACGCTCTCCTCGTCGCGGCCGATCGTCGACAACGGCTGGCTCCCGAAGAACCGTCAGGTCGGCCAGTCCGGCAAGGTCGTCACCCCGGACGTCTACATCGCGATCGGGATTTCGGGGGCTGTCCAGCACGTCGCCGGCATGAAAGGCGCGGAGACGATCGTCGCGATCAACACCGACCCGAACGCGCCGATCTACGACCTCGCGGACTACGGGGTCGTCGACGACCTCTTCGACGTGGTGCCGGCGCTGATCGAGGCGTTCGGCGGCGAGCCACCCGAAGTCTGAGAGTTCTCGGCTACCGCCGATCGTCACGTACTTTCACGCCGGGTCTAAAGAGCGGATAATGGAGTATCTCGAACGCCGGCGGGCGATGGTCGAGGAGCGCCTCGAAGCCGTCTGCGAGGCGTCCGAGCCCGACGATCTCACGGCCCAGCTCGAACACGTCGCGCTCTCTGGCGGCAAGCGCGTCCGGCCCACAGTCACAGTTTTGGCCTGCGAGGCCGCCGGCGGGGAGGGCGAAGACGCGGTCGATTTCGCGGTCGGGATCGAGCTGGTTCACAACGCGTCGCTCGTGGTCGACGACATCATCGACGAGTCGGACGTCCGCCGGGGAACCGACAGCGCGTGGGCGGCGTTCGGTCACGGCTCGGCGCTGATCGCTTCCGATGGGTTGCTCGGCGAGGCGTTCGCGCTCTTTGCGGCCGACGAGCGCGCGATGGAGGTCGTGAGCGAGGCGATGGTCGAACTCGGAGAGGGCGAGGCGACCGAACTCGTCGCTCACCCCACCACCCAGGCGGAGTACATGGAGCTCGCCCGCCGGAAGACAGGGGCGCTGTTTCGCGCGGCAGCCCAGCTGGGCGCGGTCGCGGCCGACGCCGATGCGGCCACGGTCGAGGCGTTCGGCGACTACGCAGAGGGTGTCGGGGTCGCTTTCCAGATCCGCGACGACGTGCTCGACGCGACCGCCGACGCCGACGACCTCGGCAAACCGACGGGGCAGGACAGCGCGATGGATCGGCCCTCGCTCGTCGAAGTCACCGATCTCGCACCGGAGGAAGCGAACGACCTCGCGCGCCGGACCGCCGACGACGCGCTCGCGGCGCTCGATTCGGTCGCGATCGACGACGAGCAGGCCGAGGAGTATCTTCGAGATCTCGCGGAGTTCGTGGTCGTCCGCGAGCGGTGAGCGGCCGGCGGCCGCGGCTGGCGGTTGCGGCGGCTGTGCGGACCTGGCGTCTCGGTGAGCGGAGCGAGTCGAGGCTCAGGAGAGCGAAGCTCTCCTGGCGTCTCGTGTGAGTGAAACGAGCACGAGGCTTGTCGGAGGTTTCTCTGACAGCGGATGAAGGGCGAGCACCCGAAGGGTGCGAGGGCTTCGGTGGTGCGGTCTGCGTAGCGGTCCTCGGTGGATCGAGGGCGAGACCGTGAGCGAAGCGAGCGGTCGAGGGCTCGGGCGGTGCTGTGCGGGCAGGGCTAGTGGCAGTACCGCGAACGAGCAACGCGAGTGAGCGGGTGTTTTTAGTCCAGGTTTTTGCAAGTGGGGGTCGCGTGAGCGAAGCGAGCACGATCCCCCCGCAGTAAAAAAGTGGGGGTTCTAGGCAGGCTCGGGCACGCTCGGCGAGCGCGATTCCACGATAGCGAACGCGAGCGTGCTCACGAGGCCGAGCAGCGTTCCGGCAGTGAGCGCGACCGCCATGTACGAGAGGCCGACGTTCCCGAGGAGGTACGCGCCGACGCCGTGGAGGACGGCCGCGATCGCGAGCACGTAGAAGGGGGCGTTGAGGTAGCGCCACCGGAACCGCTCGGCGAGATACGTGTCGGTGATCCGGCCGACGCTGCTCGTGATCCCCGCCGCGGCGAACCACGGGACAGCACCGACGACGAGCGCGGCGGCGGTCTCGACGGGTGTCAGCACTCCCGTGCTTGCCTGGGCGGCGTCGAGCGTTCGGACACCGCTGACGCCGCCGATGACGAACAGCGCGAGCGCCACCACCGACGTGATGAGCATGACCCGACCGGCGTACAACCCGCTCCGTGCGCGCGCGACCGACTCGTCGATGGCCTGTTCGAGGCCGAGACCGCGAAAGAGGACGTACAGTCCGAGCAGCGCCGAGATGAGGCCGACAACCGTCGTTCCCGGAACCCCGAGCCGGCCGGCGAGCTCGACGAGCGGATAGATCAACAGCAGGATGCCGAGCGGAACCAGAATGGTGCCCCGCGTTTCGGGATCGTCGAGCACCTGCTTCATCGTGTAGTAGATCGATTCGAGGTTCTGGGCCTGGCGAACGACCACTCGTCGCACCCCATCGACCGGCAGCCGCGACCGAATCACCGGCAGCACCGACTCGTCCTGTGCGCCGTCGGTAACGACGATGGCGCGGACGTCCTCGCCGGTGGCGAGCCCCGCGAGGATCGTGTCGACCTCCTCGCCGACGCGGCGGTTGGCGGCGACGCCACCGCTCTCGACGCCCGCGACCGCCGCGACCTCGATCCGCTCGTCGGTGATGTCGTCGTGGATATGGAGGCCCTCGAACAACACATTGGAGTCCGAGTCCTCCGGGTCCGCAGTGGCGAGCGCGACCGCTGCGCGCTCGACCGCCTCGCGGCCGACAACGGGCGTCTCGACGCCAGCCTTCCGGCCGAGGTCGTCGTCGAGATCGACACACAGCACGAGCAGCATCGCCCGGGCGTACGCGATCCGGGGTTAACTGCTTTCCGTGCGAACGGTGCGGACGGTGTGGCGGGTGGGTGGTGGGCGGTGGAGGGCCGGTGTAGTGGTGGAGGGCCGGTGTAGTGGTGGAGGGCCGGTGTGGCGGTGGAGGGCCGGGTAGTGGTGGGGGACGGTGTAGTGGTGGGCGGCCGGTGTGGCGTCGAGTGGAGTCGTGCGGCTTTTGAGCGTCGGCCCCCGAGGAGGGGCTAACGAATGATCTCGAAGGGCTGTGAACAGTGTGCCAAAGGCGGCAAGATGGTGCTGTTTGTCTACGGCTACTGCGACCAGCGAGACTGCTTTTACTGTCCGCTCGGCGAGAACAGAAAGAACGTCACCGACGTCTACGCGAACGAGCGTCAGGTCGAGGACGACTCGGACGTAATCGAGGAAGCTCACCGGATGGATGCGCTAGGAACCTCGATCACCGGCGGTGAGCCACAGGAGGCTCTCGACCGGACCTGTCGCTACCTCTCGATGCTCAAAGACGAGTTCGGCGAGGACCACCACACCCACCTCTACACCGGGATCACGGGCGGGCGCGAGAACATGCGCCGGCTTGCGGAGGCGGGCCTCGACGAGATCCGCTTCCATCCACCGTACGAGCTGTGGGGCGACATGCATGGCACGGAGTGGGAGGAGATCCTCTACATCGCGCGCGAGGAGGGGCTGACACCCGCCTTCGAGATCCCCGGTATTCGAGCCGAAAGCGAGTTCCTCGAGTTCCTCGACGAGGGCGCGGCGGACTTCTGCAACATCAACGAGTTCGAGATGTCCGACGGCAACGCAGAACGGATGCAGGAGGCGGGCTTCGAGCTCCGCGAAGGGCACATGAGCGCGGTCGAGGGCAGTCACGACGTGCTCGATGCGATGGGCGACCACGAGAAGGTCTACTACTGCACCAGCGTGTTCAAGGACGCCGCCCAGCACCGCAACCGACTGAAGCGGATGGCGAAGATCGTCGGCCGCGAGTTCGACGACGTCACCGACGACGGCACGCTCGTCTACGGCAAGATCTGGGAACCCGTCGCGCGCCTCGCCGAACTCGGGGTTCCCGAGGAGTTCTACACCGAGAAAACCGACCACGTCGAACTCGCGTGGTGGCTCGCCGAGGAGATGATAGAGGAGGGCGACATCGGGAAGGGCGAGATCGTCGAGCAGTATCCGACGGCCGACGGCACGGTGGTCGAGCGGACGCCGCTAGCGTAGCATACGCCGCGCTTCGGCGGCGTTTCGCCGCGAGCGAACGGACGTGAGCGAGCGGGCCGAGGCGCGACTGTAGGGAGCGGCAAGGCTTTTGATCCAGATTTTGCCCGCGAAGGAGTGAGCAAAGCGAACGACTGAGCGTGGCAAAAGGTGGGGGTGTCTACTGTCGCCGTCTGACAGCGACGAGCGCGGCGGCGACGAGCGCGATCACCGCGACGACGACTCCGAAGCCGGGGCCGGTCAGGCCGGAGGTCGCGCCCGTCAGCCCGAGATACTCGTTGGCTTGACTGGTGTTCGCCGACGGCATCGTCCGGTTCCACGCGTTCGGCAGGTGGACCGACGTGTCGTCGTCAGCGTACGCGAGTTCGCGAACCTGTGATTCCGAGGCGTTCTCGGGGACGGCTCCCTCGACCCGGACGTAGGAGGTCGTNCAGGTGGACCGACGTGTCGTCGTCAGCGTACGCGAGTTCGCGAACCTGTGATTCCGAGGCGTTCTCGGGGACGGCTCCCTCGACCCGGACGTAGGAGGTCGTGGTGCCGTTGTCGGTCCGGCCGACGACGCTCTGGACGTTCTGTCCGCCTTCCAGGGTAACGAGCGCGTCGCGCAGCGCCGTCATGTTCTCGAAGGCCGCACCGGTCTCCAGCTGCATCCGGCCGTCCTCGACCGAGACGTCCATCTGGGCCTTCCGGAAGCCCGCCTCGCGGAACGCCGTGACGTACTCGCGAGTCTGGCCCGCTTGCGGGCCGGTGCTGCTGTTCAGCATCTGATTCGTCGCCTGCTTGAGGAGGTTCTCGCCCGAGACCGACATTGCGGCGGTGACGTTGACGCGCTCGCCCTCGGTGGCGGCGTGAAGTTCGTATTCGAGGTTACTGCTCTCGATATCGCGGTCTTCCAGTTCGTCGACGTACGTCCCCCAGTTCTCGGTCCGAGACTGCGAGTCGAGGTCGACGCTGATCGCCTGCGGGGAGTTCTTCGTGACGTTCGCGGTGAACGTGCTCGTCCGGGTGAGGTTCGCGGCCTGCTGGGCCTCGAACTGCTTGCGGAGGCGTTCGATGCTCTGGTTGAACGACGCCGCACTCGTGGCTGCGGCGTTCGTGGCTGTCGCGTTCGAGGACGTCACGTTCGACGTGGTCGGCGTCGTCTCCGCGCTTGCGGGCATCGACCCGACGCCAGCCGTGTTCATCCCCGCCATACTGCCCTCGTTGAGCGCCTGCATATCGGTCGCTTCCGCGACGTCGAGCGCCGCGAGCACGGCCCCGTCGTAGTTGTCGAGGTCGGCGTTCATCCCGGCCTCGATCGAACCCTGACGCTGGTCGTATCGAACCGAGAGCTCGTTCACCGTGAGGTTCTGGAGGCGCTGGGAGACGTTACGCGCCTCCGAGCGGTTGAGATCGACGTCCTCGGCCGACGTCAGCGACGACGTCAGCTGGTCGGCAACCGCGCGTTCGATCCCCTCGTAGGTGACCGAGTAGTCGATGTCGAGCTGCGAGCGGCCCGACTCACCCTGGGAGAACGAGTACGAGTCGATCGTGAGGTCGGCCGAGCCGTTCATCGACTCGGCGAGCGCGACGTACTGCGACTGCAGCGTCCGTTTGGCCTGTTCGCGGGTTTCCCACTGTGACGCGGTGGCCTCGAGAACCGGCCGTTCCTGGGAGACGTTCAGCGTGTACGTACCGTTGCCCTCGGTGATCTCGTAGGACTGATGTTGGGGCTGCCCCAGCGGCTGGGTCAGCTGAGCGTTCGCCGAGAGATCGGCGTCGAACATCGAGCCAGTGGTCGTGACGTCGCCGGTGATCCCTGCACGCTCGATGGGCACCGAACGGGCGACGTTCTCGCCGGTGACGGTCGCTGCGGCGGAGACGTCCGAGCGCGCGTTCTCGTCGGTCCGCACGCCGGTCGCGTTCACCGAGAGGTTCGAGAGCGTCTCGGGACGGGCCATTCCCAGCGTGCCGTTGCCGGTGACGTTCTCGCCGGTCATGACCGCCGTGACGTTGGCCGCGAGATCGTCCGAGCCCTCCACATCACTCGCGACGAGCGCGTGGAACAGCCCCTCGCTGACGTTCAGGCCGTAGTTCGCCTGTGTGCCGTTCGCCGCCTCCTCGTAGGCGAGGACGGCGTCACCGTTGTCCTCGACGTAGACGTCGTCGGCCGGTGGGAGATCGACACCCGTCTCGGCCGTGGCGTTCGTCCCGTTCGCGCCGCCCGCATCGCTCTGTGCACCGACGATGCCCCCACCGGCGACGACGGTGCTCAGCACGACCAGGAGTGTGACGAGGACTGCCGCCGATCGGGAACGCGCTGTCATCGCCCGCTCCCACGGCCGAGCGCAGCAGTATCCGATCGGGCGCTGGCCGTCGAAATCGATACCGTATCACTCGCAGTTCGGTTCATGAAACACATCTCATACTAGCGCCCAATAAACATTTCTATGCGCCCCCGTTTCTTCGAGATCGGATTGCGGCTAATCGAAGCGCCGACACGGCCGGTCCGAAGATTCGATCGTACCGACAACCGTCTGTGCGTTATGCTGCCGGCGGGCGATAGCGGACAACGAGTCGGTGTCAACTGGGTTGTCCATCGGTTCGACTCTCCCACCGAAACAGTTCACTGAGAGGAGAGGAGCTGTATCACGGACGCCCGCCACGTGAGTGGCGGTGTGATGACCTGACGGCCGGAAGGGTGTCGTTGAAAACGAAGGAGTGGGACCGTCGTGATTCGAACACGAGTCCGACGCACCCCATGCGCCGAGGATACCAAGCTACCCCACGGTCCCGCGTCCCGAACCACGCCACCTCCGGGATTAAGCCCTTCGTTTCGCCCACGCGGAAGACCGACGGTCGACGGCCGGCGGCTGGACCGTGAAGGACGTCGAACCGAAGAACAGGCGATGCATTCATGATGCGTACGCGTATCACGTCATTCGATGGGTTCGATACTACTCCAGCAGGGAATTCCGACGAGTCCAGGGGGAATCGTCGACCAGTACGGCCCGGCATTGATTGAAGTCGCGGCGAAGGCCGCGCTGTTCGTCGTCGCGTTCGTCGCCATCTACGCCATCGGGCGATTCGTGCTCGTCCGTCTCGTGAAGGGTGCGCTCGGCGCACGCGGGTTCGACCCGAAGGTCGTTGGCCTGGGTGGTACCGTCGCCCGCGCGCTCGCGCTGTTCGCCGCGCTCTCGCTCGCCGCGACGATGGCTGGCTTCGGGACCGTGCTCGCGGCGTTTGCGACCCTGCTCGGCGCGCTCTCGCTCGCGCTCGGGTTCGCCGCCCAGGACCTGCTGGCGAACTTCGCCGCCGGGATCTTCATCCTGAAAGACGATCCCTTCGGCATCGGCGACTGGATCGAGTGGCCCTCCGGCGATGGAACCAAATCCGGCGTCGTCCAGGATATCGGGCTGCGGGTCACGAAGCTCAAGACGTTCGACAACGAGCTCATCACGGTTCCCAACTCGGAGCTCGCGGACAACGCCGTCACCAACCCCGTCGCCGACGATCAGCTCCGGATCCCGTTCACCTTCGGGATCGGCTACGAAGACGACATCGAGCAGGCCAAAGAGATCATCGTTCAGGAGGCAGCGACCGTCGACCGGCTCAAAGGTGAGCCCGAACCCGACGTGATCCTGACCGAGCTCGCCGACTCGTACGTCGGCCTCACCGCTCGCGCACACATCGACGATCCCTCCCGCGGGAAGTACGTCAAAGCGCTCTCTGCGTGGGTCCAGGCGGTCAAGGAGCGCTTCGACGCCGAGGGGATCGACATGCCGTACCCCTACACCGAGCTCACCGGCGGGATCGACATCGAGAACATGGACGACGCCGACCTCGCGCGAGCCGACGACTAGATCAGGACGCGTTCGAGCTCGACGACCGTCCCACGTTCCGCGTCGGCCTCACCGACGAGCCGTCCGAGACAGACTGCGGCCCCATCGGGCGTGTAGCACGCCACCAGCGGTGATTCGTCGGGGTTCGTCGCCGACGTGTCCTCGATCGAGAGCACGCCGGGCGCGTACACCGGCGCACCCTCGGCGACCTCGCGGGCGGCGCTCGGCGCGATCGTCACCCGCGGGAGGTGGGTGAGTGCGCGCTCGGCTGGCCGGACGGCATCGGCGAGCGGAGCGATATCATCGCCCTCGGCGAACGCGAGCGCGTCCGTGAGGTCGTGGAGGCTCACGAGGTCCGTGTCGTCGAACGGCGTCGTCCCTGCGCGCCGGAGGTCGCCCATATGCGCGCCAGTGCCGAGTGCGAGCCCGAGATCGTGACACAGCTTCCTGACGTAGGTTCCGCTCTCACACCGGATCCGGAGCAGGACGCGACGTTCCTCGACATCGAGCGGGTCGAGCGCGTGGATCGTCCGGACTCGCAGCCGGCGCGCGACCGCGCTTTTCTTGGGTGGTTTCTGCTGGATCGGTCCCTCGAACGCCGCAAGCACCGCTTCGAGATCGTCGGGGGCCGGTCCGTGGAGTTCGAGGACCGCCACGTACTCCTTCGCGCCTTCGAGGAAGACCTGGGCGAGCCGGGTGGCGTCGCCGAGCAGGATCGGGAGACAGCCCGTGACTTTCGGGTCGAGCGTGCCGGCGTGGGCGGCCCGGTCGACACCGACGAGATCACGAACCCAGCCCGTGACCTGGTGGGCGGAGGGACCGGGCGGTTTGTCGAGGTTCACGACGCCGAACTCGCGGCGATCGTCGGGCGGGCGCTCGTCGGGTGGGCCGCGCATCACCGGTCGTAGTCGGCGTCGACGACGACCCCGCCCTCGTCGGTCGCGGGGTCGTAGCGCTCACACGCTTCGTGAACGAGCTGGGCGACGGTCTCGGGATCCCATCGCGCGGTGTTCACCGCGAGGTCGTAGATCGAGCGGTCCTCGATGTCGATGTCGTAGTACTCGCGGTACCGCCGCGCCTCGCTCTGTGCGCGGGCCTCGGTCTCTTCACGCGCGAGGTCGGCCGGCTTGTCCTCGCGGTCGGCGATCCGTTCGGCGCGGACGTCGAGCGGAGCGTCGAGCCAGAGTCGGAGATCAGCGTGCTCGCCCGCCATCCAGCCCGCGAGTCGGGATTCGAGCACCACGTCGTCGCGCTCGGTGGCGATCTCACGCTGACGGCGGTCGAGCGCGCGATCGATCTCGTCGTCGTCCTCGGCGAGCCGGTTGAGCTCCAAGGGAGTCAGCCCGCGCTCGTCGGCCACGGATCGAAAGATGTCGCCGCCGCTGATGTGTTCGTAGCCGAGTGCCGCGGCGAGATCGGCGGCAGTCGTGGACGTGCCGCCGCCAGCCGGCCCCGACAGGGTGACAAACATGTCTCTTCTGGGTCCGGCGCGGTACAAATCGGTTGTGTCTCTCGCTCACCGTCCTTACGATACGGCTACGAGCCGGGTGTGGTCCGGATGTTGAGAGACTTCTGGATGATCATCCGGAACGCCGTCGAGCAGAGGAAGTACCAGACCAGCCAGACCGGCGCGATACCGGCGATCTTTCCCGCCGATCCTGCCCACTCCAGCTCGCCGAAGATCGGGAGGATGAGCGACGACTCGGCAGGAGCGATGTGTCCCGCCCCGCCCCGGAAACCGATCATCCAGTACATCCAGACGAACGCCGGGATGGTGAGCAGCATGATCCACACCATCGGTCGGAACTGCTCTTTGAACATCCCGAGCTGGTCGCTCATCGCGTCCATCTGCTCCTCCTGGATGCGTTCGAGGGCGGCGTCGTCGCCCCGCTCTTTCGCCTCCTTTCGGCGCTCCTGGATGTTGCTCATCTTCTCCTGGACGGCGCTCATCTTCTCGGTGTTCATCAGGTTCGCCTGCAACAGCGTCGAGTACAGCCCCGTGAGCACCGAGAGCACGATCACGACGGCGTAAAACGGGAGAACGGCGTCGAGCGGCCCGAGGAAGAGGTCGACCGCGCCGCCGACCGCGTTCCGGATCGGGGCGAACCAGTAGGCGGGAAAGAGCGCGAGCGCACCGAGACCCGCGAGCTTGTCGTAGGTGGTCCAGCTCGACTCCTCGTCGTCGTCATCGCTCGTCTCGACCGCGTCGTCGCTGAGTGCCTCGCGCACCCCGTCGGGATCGTTCACCGCGAACCCGCTACCGTCGGCGTCGGTCAGGATGCCGGCCTCGATCAGCCGGCCCCACTGTCCGCTCGTGAGTTCATCGCTGACGTCGCCCCACGTCACGGTGTGTGGCTGCGTGCCGCCGTCGGGAGTGGCCTCGTCGTCGGGGGATGCGTGGCCGGCCCGCGAGAGCACTACCGAGAGCGCGTCCTCGAACGCGCTGTCCTCGGCGATCAGCGAGCGCACTTTGTCGGCTGTCCGCGCCATTGTAGGCTCCTTTGGGGCGGACGCTAATCAACCTTTTAGTTCGTTCGCCCAGGTGGCCCGTCCGGGATCGGTGCGGATGTCGCCTGCACGACGATCGAAACGGCGGTGTGTCGGGGCGTCAGATCGTCTCGTCGATCGTCGTTCGGAGGTCGTTCCACACCGCGTCGGGAGACTGCTCGCCGTCGATTTCTTCGAGTGCGCCCGCCTCACGGTAGTGTTCGATCACCGGCTCGGTGGTCTCGTGGTAGACCCGAAGGCGCTCGCGGACAGTTTCTTCGGTGTCGTCGTCGCGCTGGATCAGCTCGCCGCCGCATTCGTCACAGACGCCCTCCGCTTCGGGCTGGTCGAACTCGACGTGGTAGTTCGTGCCGCACTCCTCACACACCCGCCGGCCGGTCAGCCGATCGACCAGTTCGGACTCGCTCACCGAGAGCAGACAGACGGCATNCCCGCCGGCCGGTCAGCCGATCGACCAGTTCGGACTCGCTCACCGAGAGCAGACAGACGGCATCGAGAGTCGTGATGTCCGCGAGGTACTCGACCTGATCTTCGTTCCGGGGGTAGCCGTCGAGCACGTAGCCCTCGGCGTTACCGAGTGCCTCGGCGACGATCTCGTTCACCACGGGGTCGGGGACGAGCTTGCCCGCCTCCATGAACGAGCGCGGGGTGCCGTGCTCGGTCTCCATGTCCTTGTTCGCCCGGAGCGCGTCGCCGGTCGTGACGTGGGGAATGTCGTACTCGTCGGCAACGTTCGCGCTCTGGGTGCCTTTCCCTGCACCGGGTGGCCCGAGCAGCAGGACGTTCGGTTGCTGGCTCATGGGCGGGCTTCGCAGGCGAGAGTAAAAGGTTTGCAGATACGCGCCGGGACGCCCTGCCGAACCGGTGACGTTCGTTCCCGTGTTCGCTTACCCGGGTTGGGGTGTTACCGGCGCGCCTCGTTGTCGGCCTCCGCTAGATCGCTCGCCTGCTCCTGAACGGCGGTTATCTCGCGGTCGGCCGCTGCCTTGTCGACGTCGTAGACGTGACGCCACGATTCGAGCGGCGGTCCTTCGGACGTCTCGGGATTCACCTCCTTCGTCTCGGCGTCGTTGGCTCCCGCGAACCAGCGGTAGACGAGAACGATCACAAAACCCACCACCAGGGTCGCGATGGCCGCGTTCGCCAGCGCGCCGATCGGTGCGAGGAGCGTGAGCAAGGCCATGAGAGTGTTTTATTTATCCAATAACTAAAACGTTCGTCCGGTCATCACGTCGCTCGTCGTTCGCTCGCCGCCACCCGGCCCCGCCGTGGATTTATGCCGGCAGATCCCCTACGCGAGCGCGTGAGCAGTCGCATCAGCGCGCTCGATGCGGTGGTGTTCGGGGTCGACGTCCAGAGCGGGGATATCCGGGGCGACGCACCCTCCTACGCCGTGGTCGCGTTCGACGGTGAAAACATCGACCGCGACGTGGTCTCGCACCGAAAGCTCCGCCGGCTGATCGACCGCGAGGAGCCCGCGATCGTCGCCACCGACAACGTCTACGAGCTCGCCGCCGACAAGGACGCCCTCGTCCGGCTGCTGGGAAGTCTGCCCGACGAGACGCGGCTGGTCCAAGTCACCGGCGACGAGCAGCCCGAACCCCTCTCGCGGGTGGCGAGCCGGCACGGGGTTCCGTACGGAAAGAAGCCGATGAAGGAGGCAGAGGCCGCCGCGCGGCTCGCAGCCGCAAACGTCGGCTACGAGGTGTCGGCGTTCACCGACACCACCGAGGTGAAAGTCTCACGTGGACGTTCGACCGGCAGCGGCGGGTGGTCGGAGGACCGCTACACGCGGCGGATCCACGGGTCGGTCAAGCGCCGGGCGCGCGAGGTCGACACCGAGCTGCGGAAGGCGGGCCTCGACTACGAGATGGACGAGACAGAGAAGTACGGCGGGTACGCCAACGCGGTCTTTACTGTGGAAGCGCGCCCGTCGGACATCCCGGTCTCGGCCAGGCGCGCGGGCGACACCAGAACCGAGATCGAGCGGGTTCGGCGCGACGGCATCGAGTTCCGACCGCTCGCGAAGCGTCGGGATCACGTGCTCGTGGGGGTCGATCCCGGCACCACGACCGCGGTGGCGATCGTCGGGCTCGACGGCACAGTTTTAGACGTTCTCAGCACCAGAACCGCCGACACCGCCGCGGTGATCGAGTGGATCATCGAGCGCGGCCGACCAGTGGTGGTGGCGGCCGATGTCGAACCGATGCCGTCGACAGTGGAGAAAATCCGCCGGAGCTTCTCGGCGGCGGGCTGGGTGCCCGAGCGCGATCTCGCCGTCGACGAGAAGCAACACCGAACCCGCGAGGAGGGGTACGAGAACGACCACGAACGCGACACGCTCGCCGCCGCCCTCCACGCGTTCGACGGGTACGAGGACACGTTCGAGCGTGTTGGCCGGAAGGTGCCCCCGCGGATCGAGACCGGCGAGGTGATCGCGCGCGTGGTCGCGGGCGAAGAGTCCGTCGAGACCGTCCTCGCGGACCTCTCGGACGACGACGAGACCGACGACGACGATGACGAGCACGAACCCCGCGAACTCACGCCCGAGGAGCAGCGGATCAAGGAGCTCGAAACCCGGATCGAGCGCCTCGATTCTCACGTCGACGACCTCGAAGCGACGATCGAGGCAAAGGACGAAGAGATCGCGGAGTACGAGCGCGAACTCACCGACGCCAGACGGGAGGAGCGCCGCGAGGCGCGGGAGCGCCGGGAAGTCAACCGACTCGAACGCGAGAACGAGCGCCTCGAACGCGAGCGCGACGAGCAGCGTGAGGAAAGCGAGGAGCTCACCGAGAAGTTCGACCGGCTGAAGGAGCTCTGGCGGCTGGATCACTCGGACTTCGCGGACGTGGCCGAGGCGAAACAGGGACTCGTCCCGGTCAAGCCGGTCGCGAAGTTCACCAAGAGCGCGCTTCAGGACGCCGACGAACGCTACGGCCTCGCCGTGGGTGACGTGGTGTACCTCCGCGACGCGTCGGGTGCCGGGCGCTCGACGGCCGAAACGCTGGTGGAGCGCGAGCCCCGCGTCGTGCTCAAAGAGGGTGGACTCTCGGAGGTTGCCCGGGAGCTGCTGTTCGAACACGAGATCCCGGTCGCGCCTGCCGACGAGGTGACGATCGAGGAGATCGATGATCTCGCGGTCGCGCGCGAGGGGGCGGTCGAAGCCGCCATCGAGGGGTGGAAGGAGCGTGCGGACGCGTGGCGCAAGGATCAGAACGAGTCGATGGTCGATCAGGTCATCAGTGAGCACCGAGCTGACCGTGGCGAGAGTGACTGATGGGGGCGCGTTCGCGTCAGAACATCCCGTCCATCCCGAACGCGGCGAGCATCCCCGAGAGCAGGCCGCGCGCCACGAGGAGGAGTCCGACGAGCACGAGCGCGATCCCGGCCGCAACGATCGGTGCGGCGTAGGCGACGATCCCGAGACCGGCGAGACAGCAGAGCACGCCGACGATACCGGCGAGACCGAGTCGGTTTAGCATAGCTGAGGTCAGGCCTTCGCCGGTTTAAGAACGGTGAAGTCCTCTCCTGCCAGGCAGATCCAGCATCGAATACCGGCCCCGCTCAACACGGTTCGGAACCCAAATCGGGGGCTTGAAAGAGTTAAACCGCTCGCTGTCGAAGACCGCCCCATGAGCGGCAACCAGGGACAGGGGAACCTCCGGATGCCGGACGACGACGAGGTGTTCGCCGTCGTAACCGAAATGCTGGGTGCGAACCGGGTGAACGTCCGCTGTATGGACGGAACCGAACGGACGGCTCGGATCCCAGGCCGGATGCAAAAGCGGGTCTGGATCCGCGAGGACGACGTCGTGCTCGTCTCGCCGTGGGACTGGCAGGACGAGAAAGGCGACATCGAGTGGCGCTACGACAAACAGGACGCCGACCAGCTCCGCGAGGAGGGGCACATCCAGGGATGATGCAGTGTCACCTTTTTTAGCGGGGCCCTCGGACGCTCGCCGCCACCGCACCGCGACCACACTGTCGAAGCCCCCTCTCTCTTCGGTCGCTCGCCCTTCATCCACCGGGAGAGCAACGCTCTCCCGAGCCCCGACTCACTCTGTTCGTCGGGACGCCGAGGGCCGCTACCGCACCGCAGCCGCTGACCGCTCTGCCGCACCGCCATCGACGGCAGGTGATGCGTGAGCGACGACGACTTCGTGGATACCGAGGCCACCGAGGAGCCGGGCGACGAGTGGGAAGATCTCGACGTTTCGGATACCGAAGCGGATCGCGTCGCCCGCCAGCAGGACCGGGAGTTCGCGCGGTTTCGCGAACGCATCAAGGACGCCGACCAGTTCAAGGTCGAGGGTGGCGTCTTCGACGAGGCGACCCTCGGCGCGCTCTACAAACTGGTCCAGGACGGCCACATCGACGCGTTCGGCGGGCCGATCTCGACGGGGAAGGAGGCTCACGTCTTCCTCGCGGACGCGGACAAGGCCGACGTAGCAGTCAAAATCTATCGGATCAACGCAAGCGACTTCCGGCAGATGCGCCGGTATCTGGAAGGTGATCCACGCTTTCGGAACATCGGCTCGAAAAAGAAGAAGGTGGTGCTCGCGTGGACGAAAAAGGAGTTCGCGAACCTCCGGCGAGCGGCCGCGGCGGGCGTCAAGGTGCCCGAACCGATCGCGGTCCAGCGCAACGTGCTCGTGATGGAGTTCGTGGGCCACGACGGCGAGCGCGCGAAACGCCTCGGTGAGGTCCACATCGAGAACCCCCAGACGACGTACGAGGTCGTTCGGGAGTACACCCGCCGGCTGTACGACGCCGGGCTGGTCCACGGCGACCTCTCGGAGTACAACATCGTGGTCCACGACTCGCAGTTGTGGATCATCGACCTCGGCCAGGCGGTCACGATCCACCATCCGAATAGCCGCGAGTTCCTCGAACGCGACTGCCGGAACGTGGCGAACTTCTTCGCACGCCAGGGCGTCGACGTGACCGGTGACGAACTCCTGGCACACGTGACGAGCGAAGCCGAACCGCGCGAAGACTAATCACTCTGGGGGTCGTTCACACGGTATGAGCGACGTATCGGTTCGAGCCGCCACAGTCGCGGACGTGGACGAGATTCAGGAGGTCGCACCCCGGGCGTGGCACGCGACGTACGGGGAGTTTCTGCCTGCGGAAGCCATCGACGCGATCCTGGACGACTGGTACGCGGCCGAGGAGATCGAGGGCTCGATCACGAGCGAGCGGAGCGTCTACCTCGTGGCCGACGGCGAGTCGGTCGCGGGCTACGCGAGCGCCGCACCGATCGACGCCGAGGACGACGGGCAGGAAGCACAGCTGTACGCCATCTACGTCGACCCTGATCGCTGGAACGACGGCATCGGTACGGCGTTGCTCGAAAACGTCGTCGGTCGGCTCGCGGAGCGTGGTATCGAGCGACTCCGTGTCGAGGTCCTCGCGGACAACGCGGTCGGCGTCTCGTTTTACGAATCACGCGGGTTCGAGCGGACCGCCGAGCGCGAGCGGACGGTTGGCGAGCAGACGCTTCCCGAGTGCGTCTACTATCGCGACGTCTGAACAGCGGTCATCGAGCCGGAACAGTGATACGTCGTGGCTCGGTACGGTCGACGATGAGTCACGGACTGTGGCGCTGGCGTACTCTCTTGCCAGCGGACAGTCCAGCCCGTTCGCCCGCGGCGGCCTAACCCCGCCGGCCGTGGTCTGGTGCTCCCTCCGCCTTCTGCCGCACCGCTACTGACCACCCAGAGCACCAGAACACGATGGACGACACGAACGCGAACACGACGGATCGAACAGCGCGACGAACCGACGACACTGAAAGGGACGACACCGACGAAGGCGGTACCGACGAAAGCGACGCCGACGATCCCGAGAACAGTGTGACGCCGGATGCGGTCGCCGGCGAGGTCGACTACGGCAAACTCCTCGATCGGTTCGGCGCTGACGCGCTGACCGACGGCCAAGTAGGACGGTTCCCACAACCGTCACACCCGCTGCTTCGACGGGGAGTCTACTACGCCGGCCGCGACGTCGACCGCCTTCTCGACGCGATCGATGGCGACGAGCGGTGCTCGATCGTCACCGGCGTCGGCCCATCTGGACCGATGCATATCGGTCACGCGGTCACGTTCTACTTCGCGAAGTGGCTCCAGGCCGCGACCGACGCGACCGTCTACGTTCCGCTCTCGGACGATGAGAAGTATCTGAGTCGGGAGCAGAGCCTCGCGGAAACCCGGGCGTACGCCCGGGAGAACCTGCGTGACCTCGTGGCAGTGGGATTCGATCCCGAACGGACGCGGTTCGTGATCGACACCGCCGACGCGGACGTGATCTATCCGCTCGCGACCGCGCTCGCCGAACGAATTACACCTGCGGCCCGCGACGCGGTGTACGGCGAGCCCGCGAACGTCGGGATGGGGTTCTACCCGGCGGTGCAGGCGACCCATCTCCTGCTGCCGCAGTTCGTCGACGGCCCGCACGCTACCACCGTACCGATCGCGGTCGATCAAGATCCTCACGTCCGGCTCGCGCGCGATGTCGCCGCGAAGGAACGTTTCCCGGTCGAGAAGCCTGGCGCGCTGCTCTCGAAGTTCCTCCCCGGACTGGAGGGGCCGGGAAAGATGAGTTCCTCGGACGATGCACCCACGATCCACCTCACCGACGACCGCGAGACGGTCCACGAGAAGCTCGGACGGGCGTACTCCGGCGGACGAACGGACAGGGAAGCCCACCGCGAGCACGGCGGCGACCCCGGCGTGGACGTGGCGTTCCAGCTCCTCCGCGCCTTCTTCGAGCCCGACGACGGCGAACTCGATCGGCTCGCGCGCGAGTATCGGGCCGGCGAGCTGCTGAGCGGTGAGCTCAAGGCCCACGCCGCCGACCGGATCGCGGACTTCCTCGACGCCCATCAGGCCAGGCGACCGAGCGACGCCGAACTCGACGACGCGCTCGCGCCCTACCGGCTGACCGGTGCGGAGCGCGAGCGCGCGCTCGCCGCGGTCGGGCTCGGAAACGGCGTGGCGACGGTCGAATCCGGGAACGGCTGAAGCGCGAACGGCCCGAGAGACGATCAATGCAGGAAGGGACGACGGACGTTCTCCGGCGGGGAGCAGCGCGGGCGCGTGCGAAGCGTTCAAATCGCCGGGCTCCGTAGCGCACACATGCAACACGTGAAGATTCCGCAGGACCGCATCGGCGTGTTGATCGGCGAGGGCGGCGCGACGATGCGCGAGGTCGAAGAGCGCGCAGAGGTCCGTCTCGACATCGATTCCGAAACCGGCGCGGTCGCGGTCGAATCGGTCGGCGATCCCGTTCTCGGGCTGAAAGGCCCCGAGATCGTCGAGGCGATCGGGCGTGGGTTCGCGCCCGAGGACGCGCTGGTGCTGCTCGACGACGAGATGATGATGTTCGACCTCGTCGACGTCGACGCCGCGACCCGGAACAAGAACGACCTCGAACGCAAGAAAGGACGCCTGATCGGCGAGAACGGGCGTACCCGCGAGCTGATGGTCGAGCTTACCGGCGCGGAGGTCGTGATCTACGGGACGACCGTCGGCGCGATCGGGACCCCCCAGCAGGTCGAGGCCGTCAGGAGCGCGGTCGAGATGCTGCTCGATGGCGCGCCACACGGGGCGGTGTACTCCTTCCTCGAACGCAAGCACAACGAGCTCAAGCAGGCCGGCATGGAGTACCACCAGTTCACCGGATAGAGCCCACAAACGGAGGGAATACGAAGTCGTGGGTGAGAGACGGCTTGAGAATTTCGGGCGGTCGACGGCGGTGTGATATGGCCGCTGGTGCTGTTGCGGTTATTGCAGTTGGCGCGCGAGAGCGCCGAAGGCGCGACTCGTTCGAGGTCTGCGCGAGCGAAGCGAGTGCAGGCTCGTCAGAGCGAAGCTCTGACGGTGGATGAGTGAACGAGCGGAGCGAGTGAGCGAATCGGCTGGGGAGGCGTGTGGCCTGCGGTTCTCATTTGTGTCGGCATCGCAGCGGTCTCGATACGTGTATCAGCAATCTTGCAGCGGTCTCGCTGGCTGCGACAACGATCGAAACGAGAGTAGCTGCGACAGCAATCGAGATCACGACCGCTCGGGAGCCATAGCAATCCTCTTACTCACGCGCCGATCAGTTTCGACAGGACGACTCATGGCCGAATCGGATGCCCCCGACCGCCCCACACCCCCGCCCGAGACTTACGAGGCCATCATGCAGGCGACGTATCGTGCGTTCTGCAAACACGGGTACGCCGATCTGACGACCCGCGAGATCGCCGAGGAGTTCGCAAAGAGCCGATCACTCCTCCATTATCACTACGACACCAAACAGGAACTCATCGTCGCGCTACTGGAGTACCTGCTCGAATCCCACCCGGCGAAGGCGGCGACCGACGAGATCGCAGATCCGGACGAACGCCTCGAACTGTTCATCGACCGCGGGCTGTTCGGTCCCGAGAACGCTCCCTTCGACTTCTGGGACTTCCACACCGCGCTGCTCGAACTCCGGTTGCATGCCCACCGCAACGACGCCTACCGTGAGCAGCTCGACCGCACCATCGGCCTCATCACCGACCTCCTCGCCGCAACGATCCGGGAAGGCATCGAGACAGGTTGTTTCCGTGATGTCGACCCAGAAGAGACGGCACAGTTCCTCTACGACGCCATCGACGCCGCCCGCATCCGGAAGATCACGCTCGGTCACGACGACGCGCCGCGCCGGACCAGACGGGCGATCGAGACGTTCGTCCTCCCGACGCTGCGGGCGGCCGACGACGATCGGTGAGACGGACAGCGCGACCCGGCCGACGGCACCCCTGATATAGGGTTCGACAGAAGTGGTGGTGGATCGGTTGAAACTTTTCTATCCAGGGAAAACGATCACGTGTGCCCAGCAGTCGTCGGTTCGCGACGATCACCGTTGTGGTCGGTCTCGGTGCGCTCGCTCACGCACTCCTCACTTGGCCACGGCGCGCGACGGTCGCCCTGTTCGTCGGGGGTGCGCTCGTGGCGTTCGTCGCCGAGGCAGTCGTCATCGACCGCGGCTGGCTCGAACACCACGTCGGTCCGAAACTCGCCGGTGTGCCGCTCTACGTCCTTTTCGGGTGGACGGGTGCGGTCTACATCGCGTTCCGAACGACGCTGCTCGTGACCAACGGCTGGACGGCGGTCGTGGCTGCCGGCGTGCTCGCCACGATATACGACGGCCTCACCGACCACCGCGGGGTCGCGGACGGTCACTGGACGTACACCGACGATCTCCCGGGCCCTCGTCACCGGGGTGTGCCGTGGTGGAACTTCGCCGGTTGGTTCGTCATTAGCGTCATTACAGCCGGACTCACCGTGCCGTTCCTGTGAGCGAGAAATCGTAGTGAGAAAGCAGTGACCGAGTCGGACGATCGAACCACGCCGCTCGACCATGCGTGACCGCGGCTGTCCAGGTGGTCAGTGAGCTTATGCCCATCCGGACCGAGGGGTGGACAATGAGTGCAATCGACGCCGAGGAGGTGACACTGACGTACGCCGACGGCACCGAGGCCGTTCGAGGGATCGATCTCGATATCCCGGAGGGAGAGTTCTTCGGCTTCCTCGGGCCGAACGGCGCGGGCAAGACCACCGCGATCAAGACGTTCACGACGCTGTTGCGACCGACGTCGGGATCGGTCACGGTGAACGGGTTCGACGTCGCGAGCGAGCCGCGGGCCGTCCGCGAGTCGATCGGGTACATGGCCCAGGAGACCAGCGTCGACGAGGAGCTCACCGCGCGAGAGAACATCCGGTTCGCCTGTGAGGCCTACGGCGTGCCGAAAGCCGAGCGGGGTGACCGGATCGACGAACTCCTCGATCTCGTGGATCTCGTCGGAGCCGCCGGCAAGGTGGCCGAGGGGTTCTCCGGTGGGATGAAAAAGCGTCTCGACGCCGCGATGGCGCTGGTTCACCAGCCACCCCTCGTCTTCCTCGACGAGCCGACGACAGGGCTCGACCCCAAGGCCCGCAATCGGCTCTGGGAGTACTTCCGCCGGATCAACGAGGAGGGCACGACGATCTTCCTCACGACCCAGTACCTGGAGGAGGCCGACCAGCTCTGTGAGCGGATCGCGGTCATCCTCGACGGCGAGATCGTCGCCACCGGCTCGCCCGCGGAGCTGAAACGCCGGGTCGGTGGCGAAATTCTCGACATCGACCTCGACAGCGGCGAGGACGCTTGCGAGCACGCGGCCGCGGTCGCCGCCGACTCCGATCTCTTCGAGGACGAGGCGACGGTCGAAACCACCGAGGATGGGATCAGCGTCACCTCGCGACGGGCACGCCAGGCGGGCACCGATCTGCTGGTGGCGCTGCGGGACGCAGACCTGACGGTGACTGGGTTCAACATCCGCGCGCCCACCCTCGACGACGTGTTCCTCGCGATCACCGGTGAATCCGTCGACGAAGAGGGCGACAACGGCGAAGCCGACGGGGCTGGCGGGGCCGATGCCACCGAGACGAGCCCTGCGGCCGCCGACGGAGGCGCGAGCCGATGAGTCCGTCAGCCGACGAGACGTCCGAGCGGCCCGCGGCCGATGGCGGGACTGCGGGGGCCGCAACGGGAGCCGAAGCCGAGACCGACACGACCACCGTACGACGGTCGAGCAACTCGTTTCTCGGCGACGCGTGGGTCAACTTCAAGCGCTGGAACATCAAAGCCGTCAGAAACCCGTTCGTGCTCGTGGTCTCGCTGGCCCAGCCCATCATCTTCCTCGTCCTCTTCACCCAGGTGTTCGGCCAGATCGCGACCGGCGCGATCAACCAGGGTGGTGCCGGCGCGATCTCCTACGAAACGTACCTCGTGCCCGCGATCGTGATCCAGGTCTCGCTCGCAGCCGCGATCACCTCCGGGATCGGGCTCGTCAACGACATCGAGGAGGGGATGTTCGAGAAGGTGCTCGTCACGCCGATGAACCGCACCGCGGTCTTCGTGGGGAAAACCGCCGCCGAGGTGCTCCGAATCGCGGTCCAGATCGCGATCATCCTCGGACTCGGGGTCCTCCTCGGCGCGGAGATCGCCACCGGGATCGTCGGCGCGCTCGGGATCATCGCGATCGGGATCCTGTTCTCGCTGTGGTTCGTCTCGCTTTCCAACAGCCTCGCGGTCATCACGAAGGACCAGGAGTCGACCATCATCGTGATGAACCTGCTCCAGTTCCCGCTGCTCTTTCTCTCCTCGGCGTTCCTCCCGCTCGAAGCGCTCCCGGAGTGGATCCAGACGTTCGCGCGGTACAACCCGATCACCTACGGCGTGGACGCCGCCCGCACGCTGATGCTCGATACGGACGTGATGACGGTGCTCGACGTCACGGCCTTCTCGGGCATCTGGAACGCGCTCGTGCCGGCGACCGCCGTGCTCGCCGGGCTCGATCTCGTGCTCGGCGGGATCGCGGTGTACCTCCTGAGCCAGGCGTCGAGTTCGTCGGCGCAGTAGCCCCCGAGATCAGAGGTGATATCGCTCGCCGTCGACCGCAAGCGGCTCGGCGAACGCCTCGTCGGCCGGGAAGAAATGCGAGACGTGGACCAGCCGCGTCTCCGACGCACCGAGTTCGTCGGCCAGCGCGAGCGCCCCCTCGCGAGTCATGTGCTTGGTGCCGAACGTCCGCGGGACGCCCTCGGAATCGTGGTGATCGCCGCCGAGCGGGTGGTGTTCACAGAACGACGCGGGGGCGATCGCGTCCGCGATCAGGAGATCGGGGTCGGCGAGGCGCTCGCGGGACGCCTCGGGGATCGCGTAGTTCGTATCGCCGGTGATCGAAAGTTTCGCGCCCGTCTCACACTCGATCACGACGCCGTAGCACACGAGCGGTGGATGGTGAACCGGAACAAGCGTCACGTCGAACCCACACAGCTCGAACGGTTCAAGCGGCTCCTTCCCCGTGACCGAGAGCGCGTCGAGATAGTCGTACTTTCGCTCGATGGTTTCAGCCACGCTCTCGCCGGTTTCGGGATCGGTCTCGTTCGCGGCCGCGACCGGAAGCTCCCGAACGAGGCGGAAGGCGTTGCCGAGCCCGTCGAGATGGTCGAAGTGGATGTGGGTGACGATCGCGGCGTCGGGGAGCGCGACGTCGCGATCGAGGAACTGGGCACGGAAATCCGGGCTGAAGTCCACGAGCAACGATTCGTCGGTGCGCTCGTTCCGGACGTGGACGGAAAACCGGCTACGCTCAACACCCCTCTCGCGGGCGGCCGTACAGGTATCACAGTCACAGCCGACGGTCGGCGTCCCGGTCGTGTCGCCGGTACCGAGCAGCATGACCTCCATTCAGTGGTCGTGAGTGTGGCCGTCGTCGTGATCGTGGCTGTGGTCGGCAGTGTCGGCGTCGCTGCCGCCGTCGGAGCCGTGCTCCGACGAGGATCGGCTCGCTTCGCTCGCCTCACCGCCGTCCGCACTGATGTCACCGCCGGCGACGAGGGCGTCGTGATCGCCTTCGATCATGTCGAGGTCCTTCAGGCTGTCGCGCTCCTCGAAGTCCCGGACCGCCTCCATCAGGTCCTCTTGGGTCAGCGTAGTGCGCTCCTCGGTCAGCGCGTCGAGCACCGCCTCTCGAAGCACCAATCGAAGGTCGCTGCCGGTCAGTCCTTCAGTATCGGCGGCGAGCTCCATCGGATCGAACTCCGCGATCTCCATCTCGTGCGTGACGAGCTGGAGGATGTCCGCACGCATCTCGACGTCGGGCTTCGGGAAGTTCACGATCTCGTCGAAGCGTCGCCACGCCGCCGCGTCGAGCTGGTCGGGGTGGTTGGTCGCGCCGATCAGGAGGACGTCGTCCTCGATCAGACTTACTTCGTCGATCGACTTGAGCAGGGTGTTGACGGCGCGCTTCAACGCGGCGTGCTCGTCGGAGTTCCTGGTTTTCGCCACGAAGTCGAACTCGTCCATGAACAGGATACACGGCGAGAGGCGTTTGGCGACCTCGAAGGTCTTCTCGACGTTTTTGGCGGTTTCGCCGAGATACTGGCTGGTGACCATCGAGAGCTTGACCTCGACGAAAGGGAGGTCGAGTTCGTGGGCGAGCGCCCGCGCGGTCGTGGTTTTGCCGGTTCCTGGCGGCCCGACGAGCAGGAGTTTCCCGATCTCGCGCAGACCGATCCCCGCGAGATACTCGCGGTGTTCGATCGCCTTCATGATCTTCACGATCTCGTTCTCCTGATCGGCGGTAAGCACGAGATCGTCGAGGGTCATGTCGACCTCCTCGGGCGCCCGCACGTCGACGAGATCGAGCATCTCCTCGTCCTCCTCGTTGTCGAAGTATTCTTCGAGGAGGCTGTCGATCCAGACCCGATCGGCGCGCATCGGTCGGTTCGCCTCGCGCGACTGCTCGTAGTCGACATCGGGGCCCTCGTCACGCTCCTCGAAGACGGCCGCGAGCGTTGGGTTCGCCGCGAGCCGGTCGGCGTCGACTCGGCCGGCGAACCACTCCTCGGCCATGTCGGGCTCCGAAAGCGAGAGCGTTTCGGCGAAATCGTCGCGATCGGTGAACATCAGCCCCGACACCGCGGCCCACGGATCGTCGACACCGGTGGCGGCCGCCGCCTGCTCCTCGCCCGTCGCGAGCGGGCGTTCGACCCCCCCGTCGGCGAAGAAGACGGTGCGGTAGCGCGGCGGGAGATCCTCGGCGTCGCGTTCGCGGTGCTCGTTGTAGGCGCGTGTCGTGAGCAGGAATTCGACGACGTCCAGTTCCGGGCTGCTCATTCCCTGCTCGATACGCCGTCCGGCGGGATAAGACCGTCGAACTCCCGCTCAGCGTGGGTCGTTCCCGCAACGCTTGCCAGGAGTTTCGGAGGTGTCCACCGGATCCCCCGTGAACCCGAGTCAAACGACGCGGGGTTTGCGTGCGTTTAACATTGAGGACCCCCAGGAGCAGGTATGGCCGACACGACGCCGGTCGTCGCTGCGGCGTATCGCACCGCACAGGGCAAAGAGGACGGCGTTTTCGCCGACGTCCGGAGCGAGGACCTCTCGATCCCGTTGATCGACGAGATCCTCGCCGAGACCGGGATCGGCAGTGAGGACGTGGACGACCTGATGTGGGGGTGTGCCCAGCAGCGCGACGAGCAGGGCAGCAACCTCGCGCGGGTGATCGCGCTGCTCTCGGATCTGGGCGAGTCCGTGCCCGCGACCACGATCAACCGCTGGTGTGCCTCCTCGGCACAGGCCATGATCTCCGCGTCGGACGCGATCCGAGCGGGCCAGCGCGACGCGATCATCGCGGGCGGAGTCGAGAGCATGAGTCGGGTGAAACAGGGCGCGAACCGCGAGACCATCCACCCCCGGCTGGCCGAAGAGTACAACATCGCCGCGCTGGCGATGGGGATGACCGCCGAAGCGGTCGCCGAACGCTACGACGTCAGTCGGGAAGTACAGGACGAGTACGCCGCACGCTCCCAGCAGCGCGCGGTCGAAGCCACCGAGGAGGGCCGCTTCGACGACGAGATCGTCCCGATCGAGACCGAAGACGGGACTGTCGACACCGACGAGGGACTCCGACCGGGCACGACGCCCGAGGTGCTCGCCGATCTTCCTACCGTCTTCAAATCGGAGGGGACGGTGACGCCGGGCAACGCCTCCCAGATTTCCGACGGCGCATCGGCGACCCTGATCACAAGCCGGGCGTTCGCCGAGGATCACGGCCTCGACGTGCTCGCCGAGATCGGCGGCAACAACGTCGCCGGCGTCGACCCCGAGGTGATGGGGATCGGTCCCGTGCCCGCCACGGAGGGCCTGCTCGAACGCACGGGAGGGTCGATCGACGACTTCGATCTCGTGGAGCTCAACGAGGCGTTCGCCTCCCAGGCCCTCTACTGCCAGCGCGAGCTCGGCATCGACGACGAGATCTTCAACGTCAACGGCGGCGCGATCGCCATCGGCCACCCGCTCGGTGCGAGCGGCGCGCGCCTGCCCGTCACGCTGATCCACGAGATGCAAAAGCGCGACGCCGATCACGGTCTCGCCACCGAGTGTGTCGGCTTCGGTCAGGGTGCGGCGATCGAGTTCTCGCGACCGTAGCACCTCCGACGTTCTACCGCGAGCGAACGGAGTGAGTGAGCGGGCCGAGGAATCCCGAACAGTGCGAAGAAATGATGACGACTTTTGGCAGAGGTTTTGCCAGAGGGATCGTCGGAGCAATCCGTAGCTCTGCGCGAGCAGAGCAGGCGCGGTTCACCGAGAGCGAGACCGACAGTCGAGCCGTTGGATCTTTGTCTTCGGCGTTTTTCGAAGAATGAGTCCCGCAGCGGCCGAGGGGAACGAGGAAACGCGACGTGGTTCGAAAAAGCGTGTCGCGCTCTTTCATCATTGCAGGAAATCGGCGATTTCCTGCAAGCAGTCAGATTCCGTTGGAATCTGACGACATTGCCAGAACGCCACGCGTTCTGGCAGGCAGCCAGAACTCAAAGAGTTCTGGCTACATCACGAGAGAGCTTCACTCTCTCGAACGACAGAGAAAGGTCGATACGAACAGTCACACGAGTAGTGTTTCCACAGGGGTGAGTTCGAGCAACACACTACACCAGCCGGCACGTTGTCACCGTGGTCAGTAGGTCTGCGGTGGCTGCTCGAGAATCTCGAAAATTTCGCGGGCACGATATTCCTTGTTGCGGCCCTTCCCAGTCACTTCCTCGAGAACTCCTTCGTCGACGAGGTCGTTGATTACTCGCGACGCCGTCGGTTGCTTGACGTCGAAGAGCCGTTGAACAGTCTTGCTCGTGACGTAGGGCTGTTCGAAGAGCTTCACTGCGAGTTGGTTCTTCGTGTACGACTTTCCCCCATAGTCGGCGTCGTACTGACGTCTGAGGCGGGCTAGCGAGAGTGTTCGGTCGACGGACTCGTGGGCCTGGCGAGCGACGCCCTCGATAAAGAACGATAGCCACGCTTTCCAATCGCCGTCGTATCGAACGGCCTCCAACCGGTCGACGTACGTCGGCTTGTTTCGATTGAAGTGTTCACTGAGGTAGAGATTCGGGCGTTCGAGATAGCCAGCGTCGTACAACTGGAGCGTGATGAGGAGCCGGCCGAGACGACCGTTCCCGTCGCCATACGGGTGGATGGTCTCGAACTGGTAGTGGAAGAGTGCGACGTCTACGAGCGGGTGGTAGCTCCCGCCAGTTCTGTAGTAGGTGAACAGCGCATCCATCAAGCCGTCGACCTGGTCTGGAACGGGTGGGAGGAAGTCGCCGATATGGTTCGGTTTCGTCTTGTACGCGCCGAGCGTATCTGTATCGACGCGGTCGTCTGGAACGCCTGTGAGAAGCGTCTCGTGGAATTCGTGCAGCCGTTCGACGGTCAGGTCTTCGCGTCGGTCGAGTGCCTCGATGCCACCCTTGATAGCGTCTTCGTAGTTGAGGACTTCCTGCGTATCCTTCGTTTGGCCCTTCGTGGAGTCGGCGCTGATCTCGTCTTCACCGGCGTCAAATGAGCGTGTTTCGAGGCTGTAGAGAGCGTCGTAGTCAACGTCAGCCCCTTCGATTTCAGCGGATTCTATGGCTTCCTTACGGAGGAGTGAGGTGTAGAGTACTGGCGGGAAATCGAGTTCGAGACTCATTCCACTGAGTTTCCCTAGCCAGAACGTCGCGTCCGAGAGCGTCTCGTAGAAGTCGTTCCCGAGAGCGAGGTCTCGGGATGGCGGCAGCGGAGCAGGCTTGTAGTACGATTTCCGTCCGTACGAGATGAATCCGCCAGGAACGTTAGAATCGAGTTCTGACTGTTGCATACATACTCAACCGGTAGAGCGTCCCGTCGTATTAATCTATCGGCACTAAATGAATAGATGGAGGGTTGAGAGTGGCTATAGATGAATACATTTGCAGTATATGAATTTCAGGAGGTCATATGGTGTTGGTAGATACAGCTCGCAGGGACCGCCGAATAATCGGTCACGCAGATCACTCCATATCAGAAGCAGAATAACTCGTCAAAGTGTCATCAGTGTGTTAATATCCCGGAAATCTTCGGTTTTCGGGCAATAATAAAACGTCGATCAGAACCTTCATGCTGTCCGGTTTCGACGGGCGAGCGTGCGGCAGATACGGACCCGCGTCCCGAGCGATTCCCGGGAGGCGGTCACGACGGCGCTGACCGACGCCGATATCGACTACTTGCTGTCCGAGGAAGCGAGCGGCCGCGACGCGGTGATCGTCGAGATTCCGGTTCCCGGCGGTGGGGTCGACCCGATCCTCGAACTGCTCTACGAAGCAGGGCTCGACGAGGACGCCTACACCGTCATCAGTGATGTCGAGACCGCCGGTTCGACCACCCAGGCCGTGGCGGACCTGGAAGAGCGGTACGTCGCGGGGCCGAAAGGCGAATCGGGCGTCTCCTACCCCGAGATCAAAGAGCGCGCCGCGGACCTCGAACCGGGACGGGCGACCTACGTCGCGTTCGCGGCGCTCGCGGCGATCGTCGCGGTCGCAGGCCTCCTGCTCGATTCCGCGATCGTTATCGTTGGCGCGATGGTGATCGCCCCCTTCGCGGGGTCGTCGCTGTCGGCGGCGGTCGGCGCGGTCATCGACGATCGCGGGATGGTGATCGACAGCGTGGGCTCCCAGTTGTTGGGACTCGTCGTCGCGTACATCGGCGCGGTGGCGATGAGCCTCGTGCTGCGGGAGACCTTCTTCGTGCCGGCGGCGCTCGCGATCACCCGTGTTCAGCAGGTCGGGACGTTCCTGACCCCGAGCCTGCTCGCGGTCGTGGTCGCGCTCGCGGCGGGCGCGGCGGGTGCACTCGCGCTCGCGACCGATCTTCCGGTGTCGATCGCCGGGGTCGCGGTCGCGGCCGCGATCGTCCCCTCGGCGGCGACCGCGGGCATCGGCACCGTCTGGGGCGAGCCCCTCGTGGTGGCTGGCGCGCTCGCTCTGTTGTTCATGAACGTGGTGTTCATCAACGTGAGCGCGTACGTCGCGCTGGTCGCGCTCGGCTACCGCGACTCGGTGACCAGAAGCGTCCGTGAGAACCTCACGATCTCGGTCCGGACGGGCGCGTACGCGCTGCTCGTTCTCGGATTCGTCGTCAGCGTGATCGTCGTCAGCGCGGCGACCGCGAGCTACGTCGGGTTCGAGGGCGCGGCCAACCGCGAAGTTCAGACCACCATCGACGAACCGGCGTACGACAGCGTCGAACTCGTCGACGTCAGCACGAGTTACAGCGCGCGCGAACTGCTCGGCGGCGACGCGTCGGTCACGGTCACGCTGAGTCGCACCACCGGCAACGAGTATCCGGAGCTGGCACGGACCCTTCAGGAACGCATCAGTGCGGCGACCGATCGACCGGTCACGGTGCAGCTGCGCTTCCTCGATTACGAGTCGGCCGTGGAGCCGACCGGTTGATCGCGAACCAGCGTATCGACACTAACAGACCACCGGATCGTGAGTGTCCTGTCGATCAGCCCAGTAGTCGGCCGAACAGGCCGCGCTCGCGAGTTTTTTCGGCGAGCAGCACCGAACACTCGACGTCGTCGACGACGTCGAGCACGAGCGAACCGCGAACGAGGCGCGAGAGCAACCCGCGCTCGGTTGCGCCCACGATCAACATCGAGGCGTCGGCCGCGGCGCGCGCGATCGCCGTCTCGACGTCGCCGGTCTCGACGAGGAGTTCGGCGTCGCTCAGACCGTGCTCGTCGGCCCACTCCGCGAGGAACGCCTCGCCTTCGGCACGGTCGTCGGCGACGTGGAGGAGCGCGATCTCGGCGTCGTGTTCGGCCTGGAGCATCGTCGCGACCTGAGCGCTGAGCGCCGAGTCGGGACCGCCAGCGGTGGGGACCACGATCCGCGAGGGATCGAACCCGCGATCCCTGAGCACGAGGAAATCACAGGGTAGCGAGCTCGCGAGTTCGTCGATCGCGCTCTCGGCGCGGCCCGGCGAGCCACGGGAATCCTCGCCGAAGCCCATCACCACCGTATCGGCGCTGTAGGTCCGCGCGGCGTCGAAGACCTCCTCGAACGAGCGGTGGCTGAGCACGGTGTGGGTCTCGACCGGGACGCCGAACGGCTCGGCATCCGCCTCGGCACGTTCGAGGAGGTCCACCGAGTCGTCGAACTTCTCGATGTGCTCGGCCCCGGCGGCGAGCGAAGTCTGGTCCGGAACCTGAACGATGTGGACCGCGACGATGCGCCCGCCGCGGTGTTTGGCGATACTGCCCGCGAGCGCGATGAGGGCGGTCCGGTTTGCGGGGTTCGCCAGCGGCACCAGTACCCGGTAGTCGCCGCCGTCGGGCTGGACGGTCGCGGCGGCCGACACGGCAGAATCGGGCAGGCGCTCGGAGCGACTGAGGACGTACCGACTGAGCAGTCCCTCCCGTTCGACCTCGTTGCGGGCATAGACGAAGTACCAGCCGACCGCCCCGACGACGAACAGCCCCGAGAGTGCGATCTCGATGGTGTCCATGAACGCGACGAGGCCGAGCGAGAGCACCGCACCGACCACCGGCGTCACCGGGTACAGCGGCACCCGGAAGTCGGGGTCGTACTCGACCGCCTCCGAGACGCGAAAGACGATGAGCGCGACGTTCATCAGCGCGTAGACGATGAGGTGGAGCACGCTCGCCGCCTTCGCCAGCACCGCGAGATCCCGACCGAGCGCCGCGATGAACACGACGATGACGAGACCCGTCACCAGAATCGAGCGGTAGGGTGTGGCGAACCGCGGATGAATCTCGTTGAGCCAGTTGGTGACGATCCGTTCTCGGCCCATGGCGAAGTTGATGCGTGCCGACGCGAGAATCGAGGCGTTCGCCGACGATGCCGTCGCCAGCAGCGCGCCGAGGGTCATCACGGTCGCGGCAATGCCGGCGAAACCGCCGGGGAACGCCACCTCTGCGGCCTGGGCGACCGGCGCATCCTGGCTCAGCTCGGGCCAGGAGACGATGCCGAGCATCGTCGTCACGATGACGGCGTAGGCGACGGTGACGAGCGCGACGCTGCCGATGATGGCGATAGGGAGGTTTCTGCCAGGGTTCTTGAGTTCTTCGGCGACGGTGGCGATCTTCGCATACCCCAGAAAGGAGACGAACACGAGCGCCGTTCCGGGGAGGATGGCCCCGAAGCCGAACGGCGCGAGACCGCCCTCGCCGGCGAGCGTCGCGTAGTCGAAGGCGGTCCAGCCGACGAGGGCGAACACGCCGAGTATTGCCAGCAACACGAGCACGATGACGGTCTGGATTCTCCCGGTCTCCTTCGCGCCGATGTAGTTGACGCCGACGAAGACGACGCCGGCAGCGAGCGCCCCGAGCTGAATCGGTGAGAGGAAACCCACCTGCGGGAGTCCAACGAGTTCGGCGAGATACTGCCCGAAGCCGATGCAGTAAAACGCCGAGGCGAACGCCAGCCCCATCCAGTCGCCGAGACCGGCAATCGAACCAAAGAGCGGGCCGAGCGCGCGATTGACGTAGTAGTAGCCGCCACCGGCTTTCGGCATCGCGGTGCCGAGCTCCGAGACCGACAGCGCGTTCACCATGGCGATGAGACCGCCGGCGACGAAGGAGACGACGACGATGGGACCGGACGTCTGGGCGGCGACACCCGGCAGGACGAAGATGCCCGCGCCGATCATCGTTCCGATGCCGATGGTCATCGCCGACAGCAACCCGAGATCCTTGGCGAGCTCCTCGTCAGCCACCGCCGCCCCCGTCGGCCGCGTCGTCGGTCGTATCGGCATCGTCGGCCACGTGATCGGGCAGCACGACGACCGGCCGTTCGCCCCCGTTGATCAGCGCGTTCGCAACGTCGCCGGAGAGGAGTTTGATCCACCGGCTCGCCTCCCGGGGCGTGAACGCGACCGCGCTCGCGTCCACGTCGTTGGCGACTTTGAAGACGGTCTCGGCCACGTCGGTGCCGTACTCAAGCCGTGTCTCGACCGTGATCTCGGTGGCGTCACACGCCTCGCGTGCGGCCGCGAACGTCTCCTCTGCACCCTCCTCGCGTTGTTCGACCGAGGCCTTGTCCGGCGCGCCACCGGTCTTCTCGATCACGTGGACGACGACCGCGCGCCCACCCGTCCGTCGGAGGTGGGCCGCCGCGGCCGCACACGTGGTGCGTGCGTCCTCGGCGCTCGCGACCGGGAGCACCACGGTCTCGAAGAGGTCTCTGGCGACAGTCATACCGTGTCAGCACTCGTGAAGGGCGTCACAACGGCGAACGATACGACGGCAGGTCCGCTCGACGGTCGAATCACGGTAGTATTCACACACGCGATACAGGTTAAGTGATGCGGTGGTGTGGCCGAAACATCCACCGGGCGGAGCGATATGCTCGCCCGCGAGTCGGGCCGGTGCGGCTGGTGCGGCTGGTGCGGTCTGCGGTTGCGGTGCGAGCCTGGCGTCCTGCGTTCACACCACGAACGCAGGGCACAGGGGGAACGCCGCTCTCCTGGTGGATGAAGGGCGAACGAGCGAAGTTCTCGCGAGCGAAGCGAGCGAGAGCACGGAAGAGCTTCGCTCTTCCGGAGCGAGGGCTTCGGCGGTGCTGTGCGGATGGCGGTCGCGGAGAGCGCCAGCAGTGCTACCGCGAGTAGCGAGGGACGCTTCGCGTCCCTCGTACCGTGCGAGCGGGAGCGACGGTAGTGAGCGACTGAGCGCAGCAAAAGGTCGTTAGTCGGCAGGATGGAACCGTTCGAGCGCACCCTGGACCGACTCGTTGAGTCCGACGAGCGTGATACGATCGCCCTGTTGGAGTTCGAAGTCGCCGTCGGGGACCTTGTTCTCGCCGTTGCGGCAGACGAGTGCGATCAGACAGCCCTCGGGGATCGCGCTGCTGAGGTCCGCGATGGTCTTGCCCGCGACGTCCTTGGCAGTGACCTCGAACTCCTGGACGTCGCCCGACCGGCCGAGTTCGGTCATCCAGTTCCAGAGTGCAGGGCGTTCGATCCGGTTGTCGATCGCCCACGAGGTGGCCTCCGTCGAGGAGATAGTGTCGACGTCGAGATCCGCGAAGGCGTCGACGTTCTCCGGACGGTTGACCCGCGAGATGACCCGATCGGTATCGAACGTCGTGGCCGCGAGCTGGGCAACGAGGAGATTGACGTCGTCGTCACCGGTCGTCGCGACGACTGTCGAGGCGTTCTCGGCCCCCGCCGACCGCAACACGTCACTGTTGGTGCCGTCGCCGACGTGAACCGTGAACCCCTCGTTCCGGGCGGTCGTGACGATCGACTGGTCGTCCTCGACGATCACGACGTTCTCACCGCGGGCTTCGAGCCGCGTCGAGAGATCACGGCCGACCTTCCCACCACCGACGATGAGCGCACGCATGGGGATCACGTCGAGATACTCCGCGAAGTATCTGGCGAGTCCGCCCTCGAACACCACCGTGGCGAAGATCACGAGGAAGACGGTCCCCACGAGCGTCGTCGCCGCCGCATCGAGCCCCTCGGCCTGGAGCCGCACCGCGAACAGCGTCGCCACCGAGGCCGGGATGATCCCCCGCGGCCCGACCAGGCTCATGAACACGCGCTCCTCGCGAGTGAACCGATCACCGGTGGTCGAGAGGAAGACGAGGAGCGGCCGGAACACGAGCGCCACGACGACCACGACGGCGAGGCCGCCGAGGTCGAGCGGGAGGTCCTGGAAGTTGAGCAGTGCGGCGAGCGCGATGAACACAAAGGAGAGGACGATCAGCGTGACGTCGCCCTTGAACTCGGTGATCTCGGCCTCGTAGGGGATATCGAGGTTGCCGACGATGATCCCGGCGGTCGCGACCGCCGCGATGCCGGCCTCGGAGGTCCAGCTGTTGGCGAGGCCGTACGCCACCAGCGCGCCGGCGAGTACCAGCAGGCGAGCGTTCCGCGGAGCGTTGCCCGGCGAGAGGTCGACGTACCGCAGCAGATACCAGAGCGCGCCGGCGACCGCCGTGCCGACGAGGAGACCGACACCGATCTTCGTCAGGAACTCGGCGACGATTTCGACGGTGCCGAACCCCTCGCCGAGGACGACGACCTCGAACACCACGACCGCGAGGACCGCGGCCGTGACGTCGTTGACGATCCCCTCGGTTTCGAGTGCGGTCCCGACACGGTCGCGGACCGGCACCACGTCGAGGATCGGCGAGATCACGGTCGGGCCGGTGGCGACCAGCAGCGCACCGATCAGGAAGGCGATGTCCCACGGCGTCGCAAGCGCGTAGTGGACCACCGTGGCGGTGCCGACGAGCGAGATGGCTGCGCCAAGGGTGACGAGCCGAAACGACGCCGAGGAGGCCTGTCGGAGGTCCTCGATGCGGAGATGAAAGGCCCCCTCGAACACGATGATCGCGACCGCGAGGCCGACGATCGCCGAGAGCGCGCCGCCGAACGTGTCGACGGTGACGATCCGTTCGGGAAGGACGAACCCGGACAACGGACCGAGAAGGAGCCCCACCGACAGCAGAAAGATGATGCTCGGCACACGGAACCGATCGCCGAGCACCTGGGAGACGATCCCGAGCGCGACGATTCCCGCAACGAGCGCGATCAGCTCAGCGCCGCCAGTTGCCACTCATACTCCTCCACATGGCGTTTTTCATGGGAGCCGCACACATAAGCCCACTCACTCCTCATCGGCGTCACGAACGACACCCACCTACCGTCCGTAGAGCCGCTCGATCTCGTCGGCGTAGCGGTCGAGGACGTTCCGGCGTTTCTTCTTCATCGTCGGGGTCAGGAGGTCGTTGTCCTCGGTGAACTCCTCGGGCACCAGCGCGAACTTCTTGATTTTCTCGTGGGCCTCGAAGTCCTCGTTGACGGTCGTGACGGTTTCCTGAACGTACTCTTGGACGCGCGCGTCCTCACAGAGCGCCTGGGAGTCGTCGGGGAGATCGATCCCCTCGTCGGCGGCCCACTCGCGGACGTGGGCCTCGTTCGGCACGATCAACGCGCCGACGAACTTCTCCCCGTCGCCGACCGCCATGCACTGCTCGACCGCCGAGTGCTGGGCGAACGAATCCTCGATCGGGCCCGGCGCGACGTTCTTGCCCGTCGAAAGCACGAGAAGCTGTTTCGAGCGCTCGCGGAACGTGATATACCCATCTGGCTGTTGCTCGACGACATCGCCGGTCCGGAACCATCCTTCGGAGAAGGCGTCCTCGGTTTCCTCGGGCCGATTCCAGTAGCCATCGGTGACGTTCGGGCCGCGGACGAGGAGTTCGCCCACCTCGCCCCCGCTTTTCGCGGCGAGGTCGTCGGCCACGACCGTCGAATCGATCCGGACTTCCTCGTCGTGGACCGGCGGACCGATGGTGCCGACTTCCGGCTCCTCGGGTGGGTTGACGCTGACGACCGGTGCGGTCTCGGTCAGGCCGTAGCCTTCGAGGATCGGGACCCCCATTCCATGAAAGAGTTCGGCGAGGTCGGGCGAGAGGCTGCCGCCGCCGCTGATGAGGAACTCGACGTTGCCGCCCAGTGCCTCCCGAACCTGGCCGAACACCAGGCGATCGGCGACCGCGCGCTTCGCGCGGAGCCCGATCCCGGGCGAGTCCGCGGTCTGGTAGGTACGCCCGATCTCGACCGCCCACTCGAAGATCCGTTCGCGCACTGCGGACTCGGCCGCCTGGTCGCGGATGGCGTCGTAGAGCTTTTCGTACACGCGAGGCACGCTCGCGCCGGTGGTGGGCTGGAGGAGTCCGAAGTCCTCCTGGAGGGTGTCGGGACTCTCGGCGTAGCCCACGGTCGCGCCGGCCGCGAACATCAGGAAATGTCCCGAGAGCCGCTCGAAGACGTGGGCAAGCGGGAGGAAAGAGATCGCCTCGGAATCGGTGTCGATCGCGGGCGTGTCGCCCTTGTCGGGCCGCGGACCGAACCGGCGATAGACCTGATCGACGTTCGATTTGAAGTTCCGGTGGGTCAGCTGGACGCCCTTCGGCTGGCCGGTCGTGCCCGAGGTGTAGATCAGGCTGGCGAGGTCGTCGGGTGCGCGGTCGTCGAGCCATCCCTCGTACGCATCGGCATCGAACGCGCCGACGCCGCGCTCGTGGACCTGCGCGAGCGTGAGCACGTCGTCGCGGTCGCCGTAGCCGTCGATCTCGTCCATCGAAACCACGAATTCGAGGTCGAGTTCGTCCTCGACCGCCAGCACGCGTTCGAGGAGTTCCTCGTTTTCGACCACGACGCCCGTCGCGCCGGGATCGTCGAGGAGATACTCGACCTGATCTGGCGAGGAGCCCGTGTAGACGGTGGTGACGACCCCGCCAGCAGCCAAGAGCGCGAAGTCAGTCTGGGCCCACTCCATCCGGGTGTTCGCGAAGATGCCGACCCGATCGCCCGCCTCCACACCGAGGTCGCGAAACCCGGCTGCGAGTCGTCGGACCGACCGGCGCATCCGGGCGTAGCTCAGGCTCGCGTACTCGCCGTCGGGGGCGGTCGGGAGAACGGGACCGGCGAGCGAGCGGTCGTAGATCCCACCCTTGTACCGCTGGGCCACCAATTCGGCGTTCCGGGGGGTGCTCGCCTCGAACATCTTCGGAACTGTGGTCTCGCCGAGAACATCGCTCTCGAACGACGCTTCCGCATCCTGCCAGGCCATGCCTCACACTGGGACGGGAGTCATAATAAAAGACAGCAACCTCCCTCCGACGAGCACTCACCACGTTCACCCGAACGCGAGTCGCGGGGACGGAGTCAGACAGCGACGTAGGCTGCAACCCCAAGTCCGAAGAAGATGACAGCAGCCACGACGGCGACGGGGGCTGGAACCGATCGTCCGTCACGGGTGGTATCCGTTCCGGCACCGTTTCGCAGCCAGAGGACACCGAGCGCGCAGCACCCGACACCAATGACGGCACCGAAAACCGCTGAGGTGGTGATGGCGGGATCGACGCCGAACTGGAAGAGGGCGACCAGACCGGCCACGAGAAACCCAACGCCGGCGAGACGTGAACTATCCATACCGGCGCACCGTTCTTTTTTCACAAAGCTGTTGTGTTACTGTTCGTCGAGGGCGGCGAGCACGCCTCGGGTGTTCAGCCGCTCCTCGGCACGGGCCTTGCGCTCGCCCCACACATCGACCATCTCACTCGTCTCGACGAAGTGTTCGATCACCGCTTCGTCATCTCCCAGTTCGGCGCGTTTGTCCGCCACGGCCGCGACCCACTCTTCGAGGACGCGCGCGTACTCGGTCATCAGCGCGTCGTCGTACTCGCGGGGGCCGAAATGGCCGAAGCAGAGCACGTCGGGCTCGATCTCGCGGATGGTCTCGACGTCGTCGAGGCAGGCGTCGAGATCGAAGTTCGAGGGGGGCGAGGTCTGACGGATCCGCTCGATCCCGGGAATCCAGATGCCGGCGGCATCGCCGGTGAACAGCGCGTCGGTCGCGCGGTCATGAAACATCACTTGGTGGGGTGCGTGGCCTGGCGCGTGGTGGACGTCGAGCGTTCGATCCCCGAGGTCGATCGCGTCGCCGCCCGCGATCCCCTCGATCCGATCCTCGGGGACGGGTTTCGGTTCGGCGTAGAAGCTCCACTGGTCCTCGACGGCGGCCTTGGTGCCCGCGACGAGAGCCTCGGGATCGATCAGATGAGGAACCCCGATCTCGTGAGTCATGACCGTGGCGTTCGGGCACGCCTCGGCGAGGTAGCCCGCGCCGCCGGCGTGATCGAGGTGGACGTGGGTCGGGAGGATGTAGGCGAGATCCTCGCGGGCGATCCCTACCTCGTCGAGGGAAGCGAGGATGTTCTCGTAGCGCGTACCGATCCCGGTGTCGATCAGTGCGGGTCGTTCGGCGTCGAGGAGGTACACCGCGCCGTACTCCTCGGTGTCGTACATCCCGGTGTCGACGTAGTAGAGATCCGGACACCCCTCGACTGCGAAGACGTCGCCGATGGCCATGCCGACCCCACGCGAGGTGGGCCCAAAAGTCCCCCGCAGGGAGCACGGTGTCGCTGGATCGTGGTCGGGATACAGACGAAGAGAACGGATCGTGGTCGAGATACGGACGGGAACGATCGTGAGACCGGTCTGGCCCCGGATGGCGTCGATTCCGTCACTTCCATCGACAAAGACTTCTCTCCGGGAGTGAAACCGCCGACAAATGCTCAGCAGACAGTATCTCCGCGACCACACCGACGAGGTCCGGCAAGCGCTCACCGATCGCGGGGCCGACGACGTCGATCTCGATCGCGTGCTCGAAATCGACACGGAGTGGCGCGAGCACAAGAACCGGGGCGACGAGCTCCGCCATGAGCGCAACCAGATCAGCGATCGGATCGGCGATCTCAAAGCGGCCGGCGAGGACGAGGAGGCCGAGCACGCCATCGAGCGTTCCCAAGAGCTCAAAGACGAGATCCAAGAGGTCGAGGAACGTGCCGACGAACTCGAAGCAGAACTCGACGACGCTCTCCTCGAAATTCCGAACGTCCCCCACGAGAGCGTTCCTGTGGGTGCGGACGAATCGGACAACGTCGAGGTCCGCCGCGAGGGGTTCGACGATCTGCGCGACCTGGCCGATCCCGTCGTGCCCCACTACGACCTCGGCGAGGAGTTGGATATCCTTGACTTCGAGCGCGGCGCGAAGGTCACGGGTGGGGGGTTCTATTTCCTGAAAGGCGATGGCGCGCGCTTGGAGCACGCGCTGATCCAGTTCATGCTCGACGTCCATCGCGAACAGTCATACGTCGACGTGTTCCCCCCGATCCCGGTCAACTCGCGATCGATGACCGGCACCAGCCAGCTCCCGAAGTTCAACGAGGACGCCTACCGGGTCGGCGGGGACGAGCACGAGGGCTACGACGACGACGATCTCTGGCTCTGTCCCACCGCGGAGGTGCCGGTGACGAACATGTACCGCGACGACATCCTGCTGGACGACGATCTTCCCCTCAAGCACCAGGCGTACACGCCGAACTTCCGGCGCGAAGCGGGCGAGCACGGCACCGAAACCCGCGGGATCGTCCGCGTTCACCAGTTCAACAAGGTCGAGCTGGTCAATTTCGTCCGTCCCGAGGAGAGCTACGACCGCCACGAAGAGCTCGTCGAGGAGGCCGCCGAACCGCTGCGACGGCTCGGGCTTCCCTACCGGGTGCTTCACATGTGTACCGGCGATCTCGGGTTCGCGCCCGCGAAGAAGTACGATATCGAGGTGTGGGCCCCCGGCGACGACATGGACGACGGCCCCGAGGAGGGCGGGCGGTGGCTCGAAGTCTCCTCGGCGTCGAACTTCGAGGACTTTCAGGCGCGTCGGGCCGGCCTCCGGTACCGCCCGGAGCGCCACGAGTCGGCGGACTATCTCCACACGCTCAACGCCTCGGGGACCGCGGTCGGGCGCGTGATGGTCGCCATCCTCGAATACTACCAGAACCCCGATGGCACGGTCGAGGTGCCCGAGGCGCTCCGGCCGTACATGGGTGGTCAGGAGGTCATCGAGGGCCACGAACCCGTCGGCGAGAGCGCGGTCGGGGCGGGCAGGAAGGAGTGAATCGCCGGCGGCGCACCGGAACGGTCCCGAACGGTCGATCTCAGTCGGTGTAGGTTCGAATGCGTGCTATCGATCCGTTCTCGACGGTGTGGACATCGACGAACCCGAACAGTCGTTCGCCGTCCGCACCGAGCAGCCGTCCACGGACGGCGACCTCGCCACCGGTCTCGGTTCCCGTAGCCACGTCCCCGCTGGGTTCGTCGGTATAGATCGCATCGAGTTCGTGAGTCGTGTCGGTGCGGGGACGGTCGTCGCGCATGAACACGACGAACGCCTCGCGCCCCCCGAACGTCCGGTCGGGACGCTCGTGGACGAAGTCGGCCGCGAGCAGGCCGGCGAGATCATCGTACCGGCTCTCGTCGATGGCGGCGTAGTACGATCGAACGACAGCCGTCGCGCTCATACGCGCGGATCGGCGGTCGGAGAGAAGAACCTGACGACACTATCGGTACGACCCGAGCGGACGGCAGGACGACTGGGGACTCTCGGAGTGGGCGACGCACGCAGCATCCCTGGTCCGGACTGTCCCAGCCGACGGACGGCGGGCTCAGCAGCCGTTTTCGGGATCGCCGTCGAGCACGCCCTCGGGGAGATCGGCCCCGACGAGAGCCGCCCACTCAGCGAGATGGGTGTGTCCCTCGCGCCGTGACATACTGTCTCAATCGAAGTGTCTTCGCCGATCGATATAACAGTTGTGTCGGTTCGGTACGGAGTCGTCCGCAGACGTTCAGGGAATGATGCGCTCGCCGTCGTCGTAGACCGCGATGGCGTCGACGGGGCACGCTCTCGCGGCGAACTTCGCATCCAGCTCCGCGTCGTCGGGAATCTCGCGGACGACCGTGGTGCCCTCGCGGTCGGCGTCGCCTCGCGCTGCGGTGCTTTCTTCGCGTTCCTCGCCGTCGACGAGGATCGCCTTCCCGGCGTCCTCGTCGGCCTCGAACCCGTCCCACTCGGCGACGCACTGGAACATCCCGATGCAGGTGTCGCGGTCGTACTCGATGCGCATACCAGCGATTTCGGCGGCGCGGACATATGGCTGACGGCAAGCCGACAGCCCGGTCCGAGCCGAGAACCACGACGCGCCGTCGTGAGTATTTGGGTTTCTGGGTGGCGCGCGGGAGCGGAGCGCGGCGCGACCGAAGGGAGGGCCGCGGACGTGAACGGGGAGCGAAGCGAGCCGTGAGCAGCGAGTGCAGGCACGTCAGAGCGTAGCTCTGACGGTGGATGACTGAGGGAGCGAACGAAGTGAGCGAGCGAAGGAGTCGGCTGGGGAGGGTGTGGCTGTCGCGGTGCGGTGGCGGTCTCTCATTTGAGTCGGTACTCGCGGCGGTCGGCGTGACCGAGTTCACCAGATCTGCCCCGTGACGAACGGGTGCTGTTTCGCGCTGTTCACTTCCGCCGTGCGAGACAACAGTTTAAACCGAAGAACGGGCAGAGAGTAGGTAATGAACGTCTCGGCGCTGTCGGGCGTCCCCGAGTGGCTGCCCGACCATCTACAGGAGGAGGGGATCGAGGAGCTCTACCCCCCACAGGCGGAAGCGGTCGATGCGGGCGTCACGGAGGGCGAGAGCCTGGTCGCGAGCGTCCCGACCGCGAGCGGAAAGACCCTCGTCGCCGAGCTCGCCATGTGTGCGAGCGTCGCGCGCGGCGGGAAAGCGCTCTACATCGTCCCGCTGCGCGCGCTCGCAGGTGAGAAGCGTACTGAGTTCGAGGCCTTCGAGGAGTACGGTCTCAGCGTGGGGGTCTCCACGGGGAACTACGAGTCCGACGGCGAGTGGCTTGCGACGTGTGACATCATCGTCGCCACCTCCGAAAAGGTCGACTCTCTCGTGCGCAACAACGCGCCGTGGATCGACGACCTCTCCTGTGTGGTGAGCGACGAGGTCCACCTCGTCGACGACGGCCATCGCGGCCCCACCCTCGAAGTCACGCTCGCGAAGCTCCGCCAGCGAAATCCGGGATTGCAGGTCGTGGCGCTGTCGGCGACGATCGGCAATCCAGAGATTCTCGCCGAGTGGCTCGACGCCGAGCTGGTCGACTCGACGTGGCGGCCGATCGACCTCAAGAAGGGTGTCCACTACGGCCAGGCCATTCACTTAGAGGACGGCGAGCAGCACGAGCTCGGGGTCAGAGACGGCGAGAAGCCGACCGCCGCGATCGTCCGCGACACGCTCGACGACGGCGGCTCGACGCTGGTGTTCGTGAACTCGCGGCGCAACGCCGAGGCGTCGGCGCGGCGGCTCGCCGACACGGTCGAATCACGACTCACCGACGAGGAACGCGAGCGGCTGGCGGACGTGGCCGCCGAAATCCGCGACGTGAGCGACACCGAGACCAGCGAAGACCTCGCGAGCGCGGTCGAGCGCGGCGCGGCCTTCCACCACGCGGGACTCGCCTCCGACCACCGCGAGCTGGTCGAGGACGCCTTCCGTGAGCGCGCGCTCAAGGTGGTTGCGGCGACGCCGACCCTCGCCGCCGGCGTCAACACCCCGAGCCGGCGGGTGGTGGTGCGTGACTGGCGACGGTACGACGGCGAGGCGGGTGGGATGAAGCCCCTCTCGGTGCTGGAGGTCCACCAAATGTGCGGGCGTGCCGGACGGCCGGGACTCGATCCCTACGGCGAATCACTCCTGCTCGCCAACAGCCACGACGAACTCGACGAGCTCTTCGACCGGTATATCTGGACCGAACCCGAACCCGTCCGCTCGAAACTCGCCGCCGAGCCCGCCCTCCGTACCCACCTCCTTGCCACCGTGGCGTCGGGCTTCGCGAGTTCGCGGTCCGGACTCCTCGAATTCCTCGATCGGACGCTGTATGCAACCCAGACCGACGAGAGCGGTCGTCTGGAGCGGGTTACGGACGACATGCTCGACTACCTCGTGGTGAACGACTTCCTCGATCGCGATGGCGAGGAGCTCCAGGCCACGTCGCTCGGCCACACCGTTTCGCGGCTCTACCTCGATCCGATGAGCGCTGCCGAGATCGTCGACGGGCTCCGCGCGGCCGACGACCGTCCGAGCGCGCTCGGACTCTTTCATCTCGCGAGTCGCACGCCCGACATGTACGAGCTCTACCTCCGATCGGGCGACAGCGAGGAGTACACCATGCTCGCCCACGAGCGCGAGACCGAACTCCTGGGGAGTGTGCCGAGCGAGTTCGAGGACCGGTGGGAGGACTGGCTCTCGGCGCTCAAAACCGCGCGCATGCTCGAAGACTGGGCGAGCGAACTCGACGAGGGCGAGATCACCGATCGGTACGGAATCGGGCCGGGCGACCTCCGGGGGAAGGTCGACACCGCGGAGTGGCTCCTCTCCGCTGCGGAGCGACTCGCCGGCGAGCTCGGTCTCGAATGGGCACCAGCCGTCAGGGAGGCCAGAACTCGGGTTCAGCACGGCATCCAGTCCGAACTGATCGACCTCGCTGGCGTGCGCGGCGTCGGCCGCAAGCGCGCCCGCCGGCTCTTCGAAACCGGGATCGAGACCCGCGCCGACCTCCGCAACGCGGATAAACCCGTCGTGCTCGGTGCGCTCCGCGGTCGACGGAAGACCGCCGAAAACGTCCTCGACAACGTCGGCCGGGCCGATCCCTCGATGGAAGGCATCGAGCCAGAAGGATCGGTGATCGTCGAGAGCGGGGGGTCGAACAGCCAGGAAGACGGCACCGCAGCGCGAGGCGAAGCCGACCGCGAGGACCAGTCGAGTCTCGGTGAGTTCTGATGGCGATGGTCAAGCGGGGTGAGCGCTGAATGGAACTCGTCGAGGGGCGGGCGACGATCGAGGACGTCGATCGGTTCGTCGCGAGGCTCGGCGTGATCGGCGACGATCATGGGTGTGCGATTCAGGCGTTCGACGCGCGCTATATCGTCTCGCGCGGCCACCTCGAACGTGCGCTCGAACTGGCCGATCGTGCGCGGGCGCGCGACGAGGCGGTCGCACGGGAGCGCGCGGTCGAGATACTGCTGTACGCCGCCGGACGCCGCCAGATCGAACGCTCGCTCGAACTCGGGGTCGACGCGGGCGAGGGATCGGTCGTCGTGGTCGTGGCGGCGGACGAGGACGGCGAAACGAACGACGAGCGGGCGGCTGCGGCGGCAGTCGTGGAGCGACTCGACACCGCTCGTGTCCTCAGCGAGACCGACACGCTCGACGAGTTCGACGAAGCGCGCGTTCGGGACTTCTTCGGGATCGGCGATGCGGAACTCGCGGCCACGCACGCGGGACTCGACGCCCTGGTGGGCGAGCGGGTCGCACTGCTCGACGTCGAGAAGTGAGTGGGGTTTCCGAAAGGTCATGCCCGCCGCGAGCGGAGCCTACGTATGCGAACCGGGTCGACGGCACGCGTCGAATCGAAGCGGGTCGAGGTCGCCGTCGACGGAGATTCGGTCGAACTGCGATATCTCGCTGCCGGTCAGACCGAGGCCGACGAGTCGCCGATCGTCCTCCTGCATGGGATCGGGCTCGACGCCGCAGGCGTCTCGTGGAAACACCTCCTTCCGCATCTCGCTCGGGAAAACCAAGTGTTCGCGCCCGATCTGCCTGGCCACGGCGAGAGCGACGCACCGGACGTCGCGTACACGACCGACTACTATCGTGAGACGCTCCAAGCCTTCCTTGCGACGCTCGACGTCGAGAGAGTGCGCCTCGTCGGCATCTCGATGGGCGGCGCGCTCGCGCTCGGTCACGCACTCGACAGCGAGCGGGTCGAACGACTGGTTCTCGTAGACAGTTACGGACTGGGACGGGACGCGCCGTGGCGACCGGGTGGGTACGGCCTGCTCCGCGTGCCGGGGTTCGATCAGTTCCTGAGCGCGGGGTTCGGCCTGAACCCGGCTGCCGTCGCGGGCAGCCTCGCGGGCCTCACCGTCGCCGCATCCCCCGAATTCGTCGCCGATGTACAGAAATCGATCACGCCGGGAGCGGCCCGGGCGCTCGCCAGGTGGCAGCGCAACGAGTTCCGGGCGAGTGGGCTCCAAACGTGCTATCGCGACCGACTCGACGAACTCGATGTGCCGACCCTCCTGATTCACGGGCGCGAGGACCCGATCTTCCCCGTCGCGTGGTCCGAGCGGGCCGCGGAGCGGATTCCGGGGGCGAGGTGTGAGATCATCGAGCGATGTGGACACTGGCCGCCGCGAGAGCAGTCCGAGAAATTCAATCGCGCCGTTGGCGAGTTTCTCTAATCGTCGACCTCGTCGAGGAGGACGACTGCCTCGCCGTCGATGGCGGTCACGTCGTCGGTCGTGACTCGCGTCGCGATCCGATAGCGATGCTCGCCGAGGTCCTCGACGATCTCGCACTCGGCGGTCGCGCGCTCGCCGATCCCGACTGGGTTTTGGAACTCGACGTCCTGAGAGAGGTAAACCACCAATCCTGGAAGGCGGGCGAGCGCGGCGCTGATGAGCCCGGAGGCGAGCGTGCCGTGGACGATCCGACCACCGAAGCGGGTACGTTCGGCGAAGCTCTCGTCGAGGTGGAGAGGGTTGGTGTCGCCGCTGGCACGCGCGAACGCTCGGACGTCGGCATCGGTGAGCGTTTTCGTGAACCGGACACGATCGCCGACCGAGAGTGCGTCGCGTCGATGTTCGGTGAGATCGACTTCCCACTCCGGACGCTCCGCGCCGGCCAGCGCGCCCTCGGCCGGCGTGTCGTCGGTCTCGTGCCCGCCAAACGCCGCAAGTGCGGCCCGGTTCGCTTCGAAGACGTTTTCGAGAAACCGGGTCGAGCCGCGGAGCCACGCATCCGCGAACGTGTCGTGCCGAGATCCGGAACTCATTGACAGTAGTTATCATCCCCGAGAATACTTAAACGATGCTAAGCGGAAGCGTCGACGATCGGTCGATAGCACCGTTTTTCGGGCGAGTAACACGTCGGAGCGCGAAACATCGTTCAGCAGGATGGCGGGAGTGACAGTCGGTTTGCGGTGTTCGAAGGAACTCTATGGCAATAAATGGTATTGGAGGGAAGTCTTATGTCGTCTGGACGAGTAGACAGGGGTAAGCGATGACCGACAACGACGAGACGACGTGGCCGCCGGCACAATGGGCTGAGCAGTTCCAAGAGGCGGGCGAGCAGGCCGTCGAGCGACAGACGGAGTTCGCTCGCCAGATGATGACCGCGGGCATCGGGTCGGGGCCGAACGGGCTTCCGGAGTTCGCGGCGTCGAGCATGGGAACGGCGACGTTCAAGACCCGTGTCCAGAGCGGCGGCCGGATCTCGATCCCCGACGCCGAGCGCGAGGCGCTCGACATCGAGGAGGGCGACATCGTCCAAACCGTCGTCGTGCCGGTCAAACGCAATCGCGAGGACGACTCATGAGCCAGTACACAACCCCCATCGACGCAGCGTTCGCAATGCAACGATCCGCGATCACCAGCAGCCACGAGGCGATGCAGCAGGGCCTCGACCTCCAGCGGACGGCTGGCCGCCTGGCGCTCTCGGGCCTCGAAAGCCAGGAAACGATCCAGCGCCAGGGCGTCGAGCTGCTCCACGCGGCAACCGAAAGCTACCTCGATAGCGTCGCGGCGACCGTTCCCGCCAGCGGGACCGGCGTCGAGCAGGTCCGCGAAGCGACCGACGAGGGGTTTGCCCGGCTGACCGCCGCCCATGCCGAGACCTTCGACGCGTTCGAGCGCGCGGCCGAGGAAACCCTCGATAGCCACGACGAGCTTGCGGTCTCGTCCACCGAGGCGGTCGGCGAAGGAGTCGAGGAGCTGCTCGACGCCCACGAGGAACTCCACGAGGAGACCCTCGCGACGATCGACGAAGCCGAGGAGCGAACCGAGGAGTTCGAGGACGCGTTCGAAGCGCAGCTCGACGAGCAGCTCGAACGCACGGAAGAACTCCAAGAGCAGTTCGAGGCGCGGATGGACGACCAGTTCGACGAGGCAGCGGCGTTCCAGGAGCGCCTCCGCGAGCAGGCCGCGGCGTTCGAAGAGCAGCTCCAGTCCCAGACCGAGGCGTTCGAGATCGCGGTCGAAGACGAGACGGCCTGAGCGGCAACACACCTTTTAGCCACCACCCGACCACAACCCACCATGAGCGAGATGAACCCGGAGGACGTACAGGAGAACTGGGCGGCGATGATGACCGAGATGAACGACGCGGTCGCGAACTCCTTCGAGCAGAACATGGAGGCCCAAGCCGCGTTCATGGAGTCGTGGATGGGCGCGTTCGAGGGGTCGATGCCCGACGAGGGAACCACGAAGGAGGGGATCGAGGGGTACGAGCGCGCCGTCGACGTCTGGATGGAGGCCGCAGAGCAGATGACCACCCGGCTCACCGCGGCCGCCGAGGGAGAAGACGTCGACGTACAGGAGCTCCGGGACATCTGGCTCCAGAGCGCGAACGAGGCCTTCTCCGAGGTGATGGGCACCAGCGCGTTCGCCGCAGGAACCGGCGAGATGGTCGGGAACCTGATGGAGCTCCAAGAGGACGTCGACGACCTGAGTCAGGACACGCTCGAAGCGCTCGGCTTTGCCACCCGCGACGATATCGACGAGGTGGGTGAACGTCTCGTCGAACTCGAACGCCGCCAACACGAGGTGTCGAAGAAGCTCGACCGGCTGCTGGAGGACGAATGAGCGACCGCGGTACGGGGGCGTTCAACCCGTTCACGACGGCGCTCGACGCCCAGCGCCGGAGCTTCGAGGCCGCCGCCGAGGCGGTCGAGAAGACCACGGTCGCGCCCGAGCAGTTGAACCAGATGCTCTCGGTCGAGGTGGGCGAGACCCCGAGCGAAGTAGTGTATACCGAGAACAAGCTCGAACTCCTCCACTACGAGCCGCGGACCGACGAACAGCACGACGTGCCGATCCTCGTGATTTACGCGCTGATCAACAAGCCGTTCATCCTCGACCTCCAGCCCGACCGGTCGGTGATCCGGCGGCTCCTGGAGGCGGGCTTCGACGTCTACATGATCGACTGGAACGAACCCTCCAGGCTCGATCAGCATCTCACCCTCGACGACTACGTGAACCGATACATCGAGAACTGCGTCGACGAAGTCCGCGAGGAGTCGGACCAGGATTCGATCAATATTCTGGGCTACTGCATGGGTGGTACGATGTCGGCGATGTACGCCGCGCTCCACCCCGAGAAGGTCCGGAATCTCGGGCTGATGGCCGCCGGGCTCTGTTTCGACGACACTGGAGGAGTACTCGAACTCTGGGGCGACGAGGAGTTCTTCTCGCCCGACGAACTCCGGGCGACCTACGGCAACGCACCCGCGGAGATGCTCGATGTGGGCTTCGCGTTGATGGATCCCGTCTCGAACTACGTCTCGAAGTACGTCCGCCTGTACGACAACCTCGACAACGACGACTTCGTCGAAAACTTCGGGCGGATGGAGCGGTGGCTCTCGGAGGGAATCGATGTCGCGGGCGCGACGTTCGCCCAGTTCGTCGAGGACATCTATCAGGACAACAAGCTCTACGAGAACGAGCTGTACCTCGGCGGTGAGCGAACCGCCGGTTCGCGATCCTCGTCGGGCGAGCGAAGCGAGGCGCAACCAGAGGGAGCGTGGTCCGAGACGCCTTCGGCGTCTCGTCATCACGAGAGGCGCGACGCGCCTCTCGAACGACCTCGGAACGGCGAACGGCGAAGCCGTGAGCGAAGCGAGTCCGACGGCGGCGAGCGCGCTGACGGCGGCGAGCACGTCGATCTCGCGAACATCGACATGCCCGTCCTCCAGATCACCGGCGAGTACGACCATCTCATCCCCTCCGAGACGAGCAAACCGTTCAACGACGTCATCGCGAGCGAGGACACCGCAATCATCGAGTATCCGACGGGCCACATCGGGCTCTCGGTCTCGGGTAGCTCCCACGAGAACGTCTGGCCGCAGGTCTGCGAGTGGTTCGAGGAACGGTCACAGCTCGACACCGAGGCCGCCGAAATAGAAATCGAGAGTGCGAGCGAAACGGCCGACGACGTGGCCGCTAGCGATGATGGAAGCGACGCAGAGGCTGACGACGAGTCGGGTCTCGAAACCGTTTCCGGGATCGGTGACACCTACGCCGCGCGGCTACGCGGGGCGGGGGTCGAGACGACCGCGGACCTCGCGGCCGCCGACGCTGCAACTGTTGCCGACGCTGCCGAAGTGTCCGAGAGTCGCGCTACCGAGTGGATCGAACAGGCGTCCTGAGTTGCGGCCAACGGGTTGTAGAAAGAACGCTTTTCAGCCGTCGAGCGGTCGGATGGGGACCGGACGCGGGCCGTGATCGGTCCCCTCGACGACCGCCTCGACGCCGAACACATCGGCGAGCAGTCCCTCGGTCACGACGTCGGCCGGCGGGCCCCAGTCGTAGACCGCGCCGTCTTTGAGCGCGATGAGGTAGTCAGCGAAGCGTGCAGCCTGGGCGATGTCGTGGAGCACGACCGCGACGGTGACGCCCTTCTCACGGTTCAGCCGTCGTACCGTTTCCATCACCCGAAGCTGGTGATGGAGATCGAGGAAGGTGGTGGGCTCGTCGAGCAGGAGGACGTCGGTTTCTTGGGCGAGCACCATCCCGATCCACGCGAGCTGGCGCTGGCCGCCGCTGAGCTGGCCGACTTCGGTGTCACGGAGGTGATCGATCCCCGCGAGGTCGATCGCGCGCTCGACCGCGGCGCGATCGGCGTCGTCGACCGACTCGAACGTGCCGCGATACGGGTATCGGCCGTGAGAGACGAGGTCCTCGACGGTGATCGAGCCGGGCGAGTCGTTCTCTTGGGAGAGGTGGCCGAGTTCGCGGGCGAGCTCCTTCGAGCCGTACTCGTTGATCGCGCGGCCGTTCAGCGCGACCGCGCCGCCGTCGGGCGCGAGGTGATCGGAGAGCGTTTTGAGCAGCGTCGACTTCCCGGAGCCGTTCGGGCCGACGAGCGCCGTCATCTCGCCCTCGGGGATGTCGACACGCGTACACTCGACGACCGGCTCCTCGGTGGTCGGATAGCTGATGGCGAGATCCTCGCCGACGAGCGCACTCCGTGGCGGCTCCGCGTCGTCCGCCGCGGCTTGACGATGGACCGCCTCGCTTGCAGCCGACGCCGCGGTCACACCACCGTCGGTCACGCGAGGCGAGTCCGACGTGGATCGCGAATCGGCGGTTCGCTCGTCCTCGTCGGTCGTCGCCGATCCAGTCCGTCGCTCGTCGTCCATGCGTTTTAGGTCTCCCTAAGGGCTCAAAACCGTTTCGGCTGTCTCCCTCCGGTGAGGACGCACCGAGCAGCCATTACTAGTTACCGGTGACGATACGCGCCACGCGACCGCGGTCGAACAGCTGCTCGTCGTCGGGGATGTCGGGATAGGGGTTCCCGTCGGTGTACTCCGGCCACTCGCCGAACTGCTCGGGGTAGAGCTGCTTTGCCCCCATTTCGAGCTGGAAGAGGTTCATGATGGGGCCCTGATAGCGCATTCCAGCAGGGTACACCCGATCGTTCTGCACCGCAGAGAGCTGGCTGCCGACGGAGTGGTCCGCGAGCTGGCTGCGGATCTCCGCCATGTCGTGGTTCGGCGTGAGCCCCCAGAGATGGAGGATCACGTCCGGATCGGCCTCGAGCATGGTCTCGTAACCGACCGTCCCCCACAAATCGGACCAGTCCTCGTCCGCGAACGCGTCGTTCGCGCCCAGCGGCCGAGTGTCGGCCAGCCAGTAGCCGGGCTTGTTGAGATGGTAGGTGTAGAACGACCCCTCGCTGAGGGTGACGCGGACAGCGGTCGGGCGCTCGTCCTTCGGCGGCAGACCCTTTTCGATCGTCGATCGGAGGTCCCGGTGGACGGACGCGAGCGCCTCGTAGCGCTGGCGTTCTTGAAACACCTGGGCGACCTTCCCGAACAGCTCCCAGAGCCCGTAGTACTGGTACGAATCACGGTACGACGATGGTGGCTCGGCGTGCGTTCCGCTGTAGAAGTTCCCGAACCACGGCGCGACGTTCGCCCCGACTTCCTCGACATCGGCCTGGCTCCAGTTGTCGTTGGTGGCAGCGTGTGCGGGGTCGGCGAGATGGACGTCGCTACCGAGGCTGTAGAGCTGTTCTTTGGCGAGGCCGTCGCTCAGCGGGTCCGGGAGTCCCTGCCAGTCGAAGGAGACGCCGTCGAGTCGATCGTAGTAGTGATTCATCGTCGTGCCGGACATCTCGGGCACGTAGACCGCATTCACGGCGTCGCCGTGACCGAGTGCGACCGCCATATCGGCGTACTGCGGGAAGATCGCGAAGGCGCTCTGCGGTACGGAATCGAATTCGACGGCACCCATCGGAGCCATCGACGCGGTGTAGCTCCCGCCGCCGCCGGCAGTGGCGTTCGTGTCGGCGTTCGTCTGCGCTCCGTCACTTGCGGAACCGCCGCTGGCGTTGTCGGCGTTCACACTGCTGTTGCCGCCGTCCTGACCGCCGTTTTCCGTGTCCGAGTTGGCGTTTCCGGAACGGCCGGCACAGCCGGCGAGCAGCCCACCGCCGACGATCGCACCGGCTCTGAGATACGCGCGTCGCGTCGGCCGTATGGCGTCGCGGTCAGTCACGATTCGCCGTTCCCGTCGACGATGGGCGCGATGCGCTCGGGATCGTACAGCGGACCGGAGACGCGGTCGGGGTAGACCTGCTCTGCGGCGCGCTGGGTCGTGACGAAGTTCGTGATCGGCCCCTGGTACAGCGGGCCACCGCGGTAGACATCGTCGTTCTCGACGGCCGTCAGCGCGCTCGCCGTCGAGTTGTTTTTCATGAACTGCACCACGGTGTTCTGGAACTCCTCGGCGGTCTGGCTCTCGTGGCCACGGAACAACAACACCTCGGGATCGATCTGGAGGAGGGTCTCGAAGTCGACTGCCGAGCGGCTCGCATGGAAGTTCCCGACGTCGGTTTCGGCGAGCGCGTCGCGAACCCCGAGATCGCGCCACTGCTTGAAGCTGGTCCCCTCACCGATGAGATACGGGCTGAACTCCTCCGGTTCGTTGCCCGACGCCCACAGGATCGCGACGCTCGGGCGCTCGCTTTCGTTCGATGGGACGACTTCCGAGAGGTTCGACTGCATCTCGTCGTGGAGTTCCACGAACTGCTCGTAGCGGTCCTCACGCTGGAACATCTCGGCGAGCTTGCCGAACGCCTCGTAGAGCGTGTAGTACTGGTAGTCCTCGTGCCACGAATAGCCTCGCGAGAAGCTGCTGTTGCCGAAGAAGGGACCGACGTTCGTCCGGAGTTCCTCGATGTCCGACTGCTTCCATCCCTTGAACCGGTTGAGCAGGAAGTTGGGATCGATGACGTGAACGTCGCCGTCGAGTTCGTAGAACAGCTCCTTGCTCACGCCGTCGCTCGACAGCGCCTGCATCCCGCTTTTGTCGACCGAAACCCCCGGAACCTCGTCGTAGTACTGGGTGTGATAGCGTTCGGGCAGCCAGACCGCTTTCGGCGGGGCGACGCCGAGCGCAGCCCCCATATCCGCCCAGCTCCCGTTGTTCGCCACCCACGTCTCGGGAACGCCGTCGAACGTGACCTCACCCATCGGCGCGATCGAGACGCTGTAGGAGCTCCCGGTCTCGGTTCCGCTCTGGCCGTCCGTTTCGGTCCCGTTCTCCGTGCCCGTTTGGGCCCCGGCGTCGGTCCCGTTGCCGGACGCGGTCGCGGTCGATCCGGCTGTCGTGGTGGCCGCCGCAGTGCTTGTCCCGTTCGCGGCGGTCGTCGACTCGTTCCCGCCCGCGGAGCTGTTGTTCCCATCGCCGTCCCCGTCACTGGAGGTACAGCCCGCAAGCAGTGCACTCGCTGTCGCCGCACCCGTCAGGAACCGTCGTCGTTGCATACGATTTCGGCGTCCCTAAATCGTACTAAACCTTCCGGTTTTAGGCGCTCCTAAAGACAACGGAGAGACATGCAAACGAGGGATACGACCCGAGAATCACCGAGCGTCGTGTCGGTTCCGTGCAGGAACGGAACGTACAACAGGCACGAGCAGTCAATGGAAAACGATGACGCGGCCACGCATCGCCCTGCTCGATCCGTCCGAGAACGAGAACACCCGACGGAACTTCCGTCGAGAACTCGACGCCGACCTCGCGGAGTTCGCGGTCCGCGACGGCGTGCCCGACACGTTCGCGTTCGACGGAGCAGTTGTTCCCGGATCGCGCGCGTCGGTCTACTGGGACGAGCCGTGGATCGATCCTCTCGTCGAGTGGGTCGGGACGGCCGTCGAGCGCGACATGCCCGTTCTGGGAGTGTGTTTCGGCCACCAAGTGCTCGCGGCCGCCCTCGGTGGAGAAGTCGCGGACATGGGGAGCTACGAGATCGGCTACCGGGACGTCGAGGTGGACGACGATCCGCTGTTCGCGGGCGTCGAGAGCCCCGCCACTGTGTTCACCACCCACTCCGATACCGTGACCGAACTCCCGCCCGGAGCCGAGCAGATCGCCGAAAACGACTACGGCGTCCACGGGTTCCGGGTCGGCAACGCGGTCGGCGTGCAGTTCCACCCCGAGTACGATCCGGCGACCGCCCGCGAGGTCACTCGGGGCAAGGACCTCGCCGACGAGCGCATCGATCGGGTGCTCGACGGGATCACCGAAGCGAACTACGCGGCGGCATGCGAGGCCAAAACACTCTTCGAGAATTTCACCGATTCGGTCCGCGAGGTGCGCGACGGCGGGGGATCGACGGCACGGACTGACGAAGCGGCCGGCGACTGAGGGTACGAGGGTTTTTTGCCGCGCGCCGCGAGGCGGCGGTATGCTCGACTACGTGGGGCTGGAGGCAGATCTCGACGAGGAAGAGCGGCTGATCCGGGACACCGCGCGGGAGTTCGTCGAGGAGCAAGTGAACCCCGACATCGGCGAGCACTTCGAGAACGGCACGTTCCCCGAAGAACTCATCACCGAGATGGGCGAGCTGGGATTTTACGCCCCGAACCTGGAGGGATACGGCCTGCCTGGCGTCTCCGAGACGGCCTACGGCCTCCTGATGCAGGAGCTGGAGGCGGGCGACTCGGGAATTCGATCAATGGCGAGTGTCCAGGGCGCACTCGTGATGTACCCGATCCACGCCTACGGCTCCGACGAGCAGAAGGAGCGGTGGCTCGCGGATCTCGGGACCGGCGAGAAAGTCGGCTGTTTCGGTCTCACCGAACCCGAACACGGCTCGAACCCGTCGGCAATGGAAACTCGCGCGGAGAAAGACGGCGACGAGTACGTGCTCTCGGGATCGAAGACGTGGATCACGAACTCCCCCATTGCGGATGTTGCGGTGGTCTGGGCGCGCGACACGTCGGCCGAGGACTCACCAGTACGAGGGTTCCTCGTCGAGACCGATCGGGACGGCGTGAGCACCAACAAGATCGACGAGAAGCTCTCGATGCGCGCCTCCGTCACCGGCGAGATCGGGCTTTCGAACGTCCGGGTGCCCGAGTCGGCGGTGCTGCCCGGCGTCACAGGAATGAAGGGGCCGCTGTCGTGTCTCACCCAGGCCCGGTACGGCATCACGTGGGGCGCGATCGGCGCGGCACGGGACTGCTTCGAGACCGCTCGTGACTACGCCACCGACCGCGAGCAGTTCGACAAGCCGATCGCGAGCTTCCAGCTCCAGCAGGGCAAGCTCGCCGAGATGGCCACCGAGATCACGACCGCCCAGCTCCTCTCACACCGCCTCGCCGACCTGAAAGAGCGCGGCGACCTCCGCCCCCAGCAGGTCTCGATGGCGAAGTACAACAACGTCAGCATGGCGCGCGATCAGGCGCGAGTGGCCCGCGAGATGCTCGGCGGCAACGGGATCACCCTCGACTACTCGCCGATGCGCCACCTCGCCAACATGGAGACAGTCTACACCTACGAGGGGACTCACGACATCCACTCGCTGATCCTCGGGCAGGATCTGACCGGGATTGCGGCGTTCGAATAGCACCGGCGAACACCAACGAGATCAGTCGCGTTTGCGCCCCACCGGCGGCTCTGCGCTGACGACTTTCCCCAACAGATCGCGCCGGTCGGCTACCGTCCGATAGAGGTCCTCGCGGCGCTGCTCGTAGTCGGCGAATCCGTTCAGAAAGTCGAATATCTCGGGCGGGACCGTGTCGGTGCGCGTGAGGACCTCCTCGGTGGCCGCCCCACAGGAGTACACCGTGCCGTCGGTGAGGAGGTGGACACACTCCTCCCAGTCCTCGGGGAGGCGCTCGCGCTCGGTTTCGGAGAGTTCCGAAAAGCCGCGGGGTTCGAACTCGCCGTTCAGCACGGCCCACTCGGCCCACCACGTGCAAAAGCCACAGTCGTCGTCGTAGACCAGCCGTGGCGCGGATCGGTCGGCACTGCTCATGACGCGAACACGAGCGGGTCACGAAAAACGACATCGGTCGTCGCGGCGATCCGCGGGCGGGCCTCCACTGGCGAAATTACGGGACCGGGCGAGCGCCGGTCAGTGATCGCCGTGGAGGTGGACGCCGTCGTCGTCGACGGTGTCGACCATCTCGTCGCGGAGCGCGTAGGTGTCGTCGTCGGTGTCGCCGAACCCGAGGCTCGATTTCACCTCGTCGCCCAGGCTCGGATCGAGGTCGACGTAGGCCGTGTCGTCGTCGACGGTGGCGACCGTCCCCACTTCATCGCCGTTGTTGTCCAGTACGTCCATCCCCGAATCGATCTCAGAGGTATCCCCCAGCATGACGATTGTCACAACGAGCGATGACGGGCTATAGCTACTGCCGTCAGGTGCAAGCCACGCGGGTCAGTCCTCGGATCGATCGCTCGACTCTGCCACCGTCATCGATCCCGTATCGGCCACGTCGGTCCAGAAATCGAGCCGATCCTCGGGGTCGAAAAACCCCGAGAGTTCGCGGTCGTCCTCGTCGCCACCCGGCGGCGAGCCGGCGTACACCCCGACCGCACCCGCATCGGGATACCCTACCACGTCGGGCTCGTCCATCGTCGACAGCACGAGATAGCGGAGCGTCTCGTCGCCGTCGTTCACGATCCGGTGGGCGTGCTCTTCGCCGGTCGGGAGCGCGACGTACGTGCCCGCCGACAGCGAGTGCTCCTCGTCGTCGAGGCGCAGGAGACCGGAGCCGGCGAGGACGTACACCGCCTCCTCGTTTTTCGTGTGGTAGTGATACGGCCACGAGCGCTCGCCGGCAGGGAGCTCGTAGAGGCTACAGCCCAGTTGGTCGCCGCCATCGGCGTCGCCGAGCTGTTTGCGCCGGAAGCCGATGTCGTCGGGGCCGATAGAACTCCAGTCGAGGTCGGTTTCGTCGACGGGCATCGCTCGACACGAGTGGCCACGAGGGGATAGATGCTCGGGCGGACGAAAACCGACGGTGCGCCCCGCGGTCGGCGATCGCGGGGTAGCAGGGAGCGGCAGGCAGCGAGTGCCGTCAGGATCGATCGATGTCGAGTTCGTCCTCGATCCCGGCGAGTGCGTCGTCGTCGGCGAGCTCTTGGAGGCGCTCGCGGAGGTGTGTTCGACAGAGACCGACCTTCAGGGCGTTCTTCTCGACGGCGACGGCGGCTTCAGCCTCGCAGTAGTGACACTGCATCACCCGACCCTCGGAGCCGACGAAGGTTCAATCCTCCGTTAGGGGAGACGTTCCGCGACCCGGTCGAACGCCGCGCGATCGAGCCCTGCACGACCGAGCACGTCGTCGTGGGCGTCGCTTCCACCAGTTGGAACGAGGTCGTGGCGCTCGATCGCGCGCTCGACCGGAGCCGGATCGACCGACCGACCGTACTCGTAGTGGCGCTCGACGCCGTCGAGGTACGCCGAGCCGGTGAGTTCGAGGGCAGTCTCGGGATCACCGTAGCGCAGCGGATGGGCGAGCGAGACGAGGCCACAGGTCTCGGCGAGGAGGGTGGCCCCGCGCTCGAAGTCGGGGAGGTTCCGGGCGACGAAACACGGACAGCCCCGGCCGATCACCTCCTCGAAGGCCCCCTGGTAGTCGTACTCGGTGACGTCGGCGATCGCGCGCGCGATGTCGGGTCGGCCGATCCCCGCAGCGGGTTCGAGCGGGAGATCAGCCCCGAGGCGGTCCTCGGCGCAGTCGACGATCGCGTGGCCGCGTTCGACCCGATCAGCCTGGAGTCGGTCGATCTCCCGGGCGAGTTCGGGCGTCGGCTCGACGCCATACCCCAGCAGATCGACTTGGCCCGCGCCGGTCTCGACCCGGAGTTCGATCCCGTGGATCACGGGCACGCCGTCGAGGTCGTCGGTCGGGGTGTCGAGATCGTCGTGGAGGCGCTCGTGATCGGTGATGGCGACGATCTCGACGCCGGCCGCGCGGGCCGCGCGGGGGACCTCGTGGAGACTCATCGTCCCGTCGGAGTTCGTCGTGTGGACGTGGAGGTCGGCGACGGGCGGCATGCCGGGGACGTGCACCGCCGGCGACAAGCCTCTTCCGGGCGAGTCCAAAGTCCTTAACCAATGAATATTCGATCCAATGGATTGTAGAGAACGTTTATGATGTTCACGTGCCCCGCAACGAGCATGCAGTGCATGATCGAGGTGGAGGATCGGCTCGACGCCCACAGCTATCCCGCGACGACCGACGAACTGATCGACGCATACGGTGGACTCGAACTCTCGCTCCCGAACGGCACCGAGACGTTCGGTGACGCGCTGGGACGGATCGGTCCCGACACCGTCGAATCGGCGGAGGCCGCGCGGCTCGTGGCCTACAGCGCGGTCGGCGACGCGGCGATCGGCCGAAAGGGGTACTCCGACCGCGATCCGACCGCACCCGGCGAGACCGGCCACGACGAGGTGTCGCTCTGACGATCGCGAGCGGCTCCCGCTACCGCCCGAGAGCGTCGTCGAGTTCGAGCGGCACCGATCCGTTCTCGTAGCCCGCAACCGAGCCGTCGGGCCGTGCGCGGAAGACGACCGCCGGCCGGTGACCCACTCCGGGATGCTCGCCCGCGAGCGCAGCCCACTCGTCGTCGTGAAACGACGAGCAGTCCACAAAGAGTACGGCGTCGGGGTGGGCGGCGAGCTGGTCGTCGGTCTTCGCCGCACCGGTCTGGCGAACCGCGGCCGCCGGGGTGTTCGCGGACCGGCCGGCGGGTCGTCCAGGGCGGGTGACCTCGACCAGAACGGGGCCGCGGTCGGTCGTCACCTGGAAATCTAGGGCATAGCCCGAATCGAGCTCGATCTCGGGGATGGGGGCGTAGCCGGCGTCGGTGAGGAGCTTCGCGGCGTTGAACTCGCCCATCGTCGCGCTCATTCGCGTTCGATCGACGTGCTCGCTGGTGCCGAGTTTCGCCGCCATGGTGTAGCGGTGATCGTCGAACACGCCCGTGGAGAGAAATCGCTCGTAGAACCCGAGTGCGTCCTCGGGGTCAGCATCCGGAAAGCCCGCGGCGTGGTCGGCGAAGAAGGCTCGCGAACTCGCTCGGCCGTCCTTCGAGAAGAGGATCGGCAGAAAGAACCACGCGACGTGTTCGTACGCCGCGAGCCACGGATCGGTCATGTCGAGTTCGGCGAGGAGTTCGCGCTGGGCCCACCGTGCGACGGGGTAGGGAACTTCCTCGAAGGTGTACTTCTCGGTGCGCCAGAGCGCTTCCGGAGTTTTCGTGTTACCGAGCCAGAAGGCGTCCTCGCCCCAGACGAACAGCGCGCGGTCGCCGTTGTCCATTTCGAGGCGGCGAGCGGTGCGGCCGCCGGGTGGCTTGTACCACGCCGAGGAAAGCGTCGCGCCGAAGGTTTCGTCGAGCGGGACGTGGAGATCGCGCCGCACGCGAGAATCGTCCCACCGCTCGCGTGAGCGCCGGAATCGAAGAGGACCAGCCACGAGTCGTGTTTGCGGGCCGGGCGGTTAGCGGTGTCGGTCCCCCGCCCGTCGAATGACAGTTTCGTGAGCGATACATTGATAATCATGAGGGACAAACGACGAGTGTATTTACCATGTCAATGGGTGCCTATGACGCGGCGGAACACCAACGCCGCGAGGAGAAGACGAGCGAAGTGGGCGCGAACGCCGCTGACGACGACGATCGGACCCAGTACGACGGCGACGTCGAGTACGATGTCGGCGATGCGGACGATCTGCTTGCGCAGTTCCGCGAGATCAAGTCGCGGTAGCGTCCTCCACCGCCCTCCGTTTCGAATACAACAGCCAGAGCGACGCGCTCGTGACCACGAGCACCGCCGAGACGTGTGCGAGGAGCACCGCGAGCAGGACTGGATAGTCGAGGACGAACGGGACGAGCAGGAGCTGAATGACGCCGAACGCGATCGTCTCGACGTCGGCCCAAAAAAAGGTGTGGGCGGTGTCGGCGTCGAACTCGTAGCGATACGAGCGCCAGAGCGCGGTGACGGTCGCCCACCAGCCCGTTCCGATGCGATAGCAGACGTCCCAGAGCACGAGAAGGAGGAAGTAGACCACGAGCACGGGCGGATCGGGACCGAGCAGTCGATCGAGCAGCGGGGCGCGGCCGCTGGCGGTGTTGGGAACGAACAGGTACGTCAACATCGCACAGAACGCGAGCACCGCGAGCACGACGTCCATGTTCGAGCCGAACACCAGCCGGCGGTAGGCGTCGGGGAGTTCCACAGTACGAATGCGCCGCGCGACCCGCACCATCTCGATCGACCCGATGCCGGCGACGAACACCGCGGCGCTGCCCGCGAGCGCGACGCTCCAGAGGTCGTAAAACCACGCGAGGGCGACCACGCCCGCCTCGAACACGCCGAGTTGGATCGCGAGCGCGAGCGTGGTCGAGACCTCGATTCCCGGGAGTGCGCCGACGATGCTCTCGTAGGTCCACGTCTCACCGAAGTCGGTGGGCCGGCTCATCGCTCGGGTTCGACCCGCGCCCGCTCGGCGCGTTCGGTCGCCGCGGGTTCTTCCTGCCGGCCAAGCGCCCGCTCGACTGCGGTCGGGAAGTCGGTGCGCTCGATCGGTACCAGCTCCTCGATCCGCGTGTCGTCGACCACGACGGTGTTTTTGAGCCCGAGGATCAGCGGGTGGGCGACCGCTTTCGGGATGTCGGTGACGAGATCGACCCAGTACGCCGAGAGCTTCGGCGAGAGCACCGGCACGGGCAAAATGAACAGCGAGCGATCCGCGATCCCGGCAGTGCGTTCGAGGAGTTCCTGGTAGGTCAGCACCTCCGGCCCACCGATCTCGAAGGTGTCGCCCGCGGTTTCGGGCACGTCGAGACAGCCCACGAGGTACGCGATCACGTCCGCGATGGCGATGGGCTGGCACTCCGTACGGACCCACTTCGGCGTGATCATGACGGGGAGTCGGTGGACAAGCTGTTCGACCATCGCGAAGCTCGACGAGCCCTCGCCGACGATGATCGCAGCTCGGAGCGTGGTGAGGTCGTAGCTACCGTCGGCGAGGATGGTTTCGACCTCGCGCCGGGACATCAGGTGTTCGGAGAGGCCTTGACGGGTCTCGCCCAACCCGCCGAGATAGAGCACGCGATCGATACCCGCCTCGCTCGCCGCACGCTGGAAGTTGTGGGCCGCCCGGCGGTCCCGCGCCGCGAAATCGGTCCCGGACTCCATCGAGTGGATGAGGTAGTACGCGGCGTCGATTCCCTCCAGAGCGTGTTCGAACGTGCCGGCGTCGAGGATGTCTCCCTCACACACGTCGTCGGCCGGCCCGTCGTAGCTGTCGGCGTCGCGGGTGAGCACCCTGACGTCGTGGCCCGCCTCGATCAGCGCCGGAACGAGGCGACTCCCGACGAACCCCGTCGCGCCGGTCACCAGCACGCGCATACGCGAGGGAGGGGCCGGTGGAGTATAAGTCCACGCTCGCCGGTAGATCGGGGCGCTATCGGTCGGAATGCCGTCTCCGGTCTTGGTGCGGTGGCGCGCGGGAGGGCGGCGAAGACGCCCGACTCGCGCGAGGGATGAGCGAAGGAACGGAGTGACTGAGCGAATCGGTTGGGGAGGTGTGTGGCTGTTGCGGCGCGGTGCTGAGGTGGTGGTGTCGGTAATCGAACCGCGAACGAGCAACGCGAGTGAGCGGGTGTTTTTAGTCCAGGTTTTTGCGAGGAGCGGTGCGCGAGCGAAGCGAGCGCACCCGACGAAGTAAAAAAGTGGGCGCGGGAGGCGTGTGGCTTGCGGTTCTCATTTGTATCGGCACCCGGTTCGAACGAACTAGCAGTCGTCGACCCGGCTACTGCCGAGGGCTGGAGAAAGGGCTTTCTCCGGGCGTACCCACCAGCCATCCATGACTACCGAGCCGTGTGACAGCTGCGGACGCGCGGTGCAGATCGCCGGCGGGATCGCGAACCTCTGGACGTTCGGCGGTGACGCGAGCGAGGGGCTGACCCTCGAATTCGAAGACGGCTCCGAGTATCTCCTCTGCTATGACTGTATCGAGCGACTCCCCGAGGACGCGCGGGCGGCGGACGTCGCGGCGCTCGACGAGTACGAGCACTCGGTCGACGAGTAGCCCGGAGGATTTACCTTCCGGGCGGCGATTCCCTGAACGTGAACCTCGCCCGGATCAACGAGGAGTTTCCCGCACCCTCATACCGGGGGAACCAGCAGGCAGCCCTCGGCGAGATCCGCGAGGCGTTCGCGGCGGGCAACGATGTCGTGCTGGTGCGCGCCCCCACGGGTTCGGGGAAGTCGCTACTCGCGCGCGCCATCGCGGGGTGTGCGCGCCAGGCCGACGAGGCCGCACCCGCCGAACCGGTCGGCGCGTACTACACCACCCCGCAGGTCTCACAGCTCGACGACGTGGCGGCCGATCCCCTCCTCTCGGATCTCCAAGTCATCCGGGGCAAGCGCAACTACACGTGCCTGGTCGCCGGCGAAACCGATACTCCTGTGGACCGCGCGCCGTGTGCACGCGAGACGGGCTTCGACTGCTCGATCAAGCATCGCTGCCCCTATTTTTCAGACCGCACGATCGCCTCGAACCGACAGGTCGCGGCGATGACGCTCGCGTACTTCATGCAGACCGCCGGCTCGGACGCGTTCGGCCAGCGCGACGTGGCCGTGATCGACGAGGCCCACGGGCTCGCCGAATGGGCCGAGATGTACGCCACTATCGACCTCCGGCCCGACACGGTGCCGGTGTGGGACGAGCTTTCGATCCCCGACATCGACGGTGCCGAGGCCGCAGCCCGATTCGCCGAGCGGCTCTCGGGAGTGTGTGGCCACCGGAAAGACACGCTCGTCGGGGCCGACGAGCTCACCATCGCGGAAGTCACCGAACGCGACCGACTGCAAGAACTCATCTCGAACCTCGACTGGTTCGTCTCGGATTATCGGGACCCAGGGAGCGCGAGCACGTGGATCGCTGACCAAACGGATGGCGAGGGTGGGCCGATGACGATCAAACCCCTCAATCCCGAACGCTATCTCCAGCACACGGTCTGGGATCGAGCCAACAACTTCGCGCTGCTGTCGGCGACCATCCTCGACAAGGAAGGGTTCTGTCGTGGCGTGGGACTCGATCCGGACGACGCGGCGCTGGTCGACGTCTCGCACACGTTTCCCGTGGAGAATCGGCCGCTGTACGACGTGACCCAGGGAAAGATGACCTACGAGCACCGCGACGAAACCCTCCCGAAGATCGCGCGACTCGTCGTCCGGCTCATGACCCGCCACGCCGACGAGAAGGGGATCGTCCACGCTCACTCCTACGCCATCGCGGAGCGCCTCGTGGATCGATTGCGCGAGTTCGGGGTCGGTGAGCGGATCCGGACGCATGACCGCGAGAACCGGGACGCCCAGTTGGAGACGTGGCTCGCGACGGACGACCCCGAACTGTTCGTCTCGGTGAAAATGGAGGAGGCGCTCGACCTGGAGGGCGATCGCGCGCGGTGGCAGATGCTCTGCAAAGCCCCCTACCCGAACACTCGCGACTCGCGGGTCGCGCGGCGGCTGGAGGAGGGCCAGTGGGACTGGTACTACCGAACGGCGCTCAAGACCGTGATTCAGGCGTGCGGCCGGGTCGTGCGCGCGCCCGACGATCACGGCGCGACGTATCTGGCGGACGCGAGCCTGCTCGACCTGTTCGACCGGGCGCGCAGCGCGATGCCCGACTGGTTCGCCGCTCAGGTCGATCGGCTGAGCCGTCCGGAGCTGCCGGCGTTCGACCCCGGTGCGGGCAACGGTGGCAGGGACGGTACCACCGCCACGAACCGGCAAACACGAAGCTCACGGACCGATCCCGACGACCACCCGCTCGCTGACGTCTGGGGATCGGACTGAGGAACGAAATCGAGCGAAGCGCCCGAGGAATCAGTACGGGAGGAGCGAGAAGTTCTCCGGAACGGCGAAACCGAGCACGAGAAAGAGCGTGCCGGCGACCGCCGCACACATGAACGCGTAGGGGATCTGTGTCCGGACGTGCACCATGTGATCCGCGCCGCTGGTCGAGGACGAAAGCACCGTGGTGTCGGAGATCGGCGAACAGTGATCGCCGAAGATACCCCCTGAGAGCACCGCGCCGAGCACCAGCGGGAGGTTCGCCCCGGTCGTGAACGCCACCGGGATCGCGATGGGGAACATGATGCCGTAGGTCGCCCACGAGCTCCCGTCGGAGAAACTGACGAACCCCGTCGTGAGAAAGACGAGTAGCGGGATCAGGCCCACGGGGACGCCGCGGAACCAGTCGGTGACGAACCCTGATATCCCGAGAGTCGTGACGGTGTTCTGGATCGTGATGGCGAGCGTGAGGATCGTGGCCGCGAGGAAGATGCCCTTGAACCCGTTGAGCATCGCGTCGGTCGCGTCGTCGTTCGAGGGGATGTCGCCGCGCGCCCGGAACAGGAGGAAGCCGACGACCAATCCCGTGAGCGCGGCGAGACCGAGCCGGATCTCGCCGATGTTGAACGACCACGGCCCGCCCGCGGGAACGATCAGGTCGTAGCCGAGCACCGAGAGGGCCGTCGACATCTGTGGAGCGTTCACGACGGGCGAAGCGCGCCAGAACATCGCCATCAGTCCAACGCCGACGATGACCGCGACCGGGATCGCAAAGTTACGCCAGTCGGGGGTCGCGCCCTCGTACATCGCGTAGTTCGACATCTCGTCGGAGACGAGAGGGTCGTCGTCGGGTCCTACCACGCCACCGCCGTTGCGGGCGCGTTCCTCCTCGCGTCCCATCCCGAAGACGTTCGGAATGACCTGCCACGCGACCAGCGCCGCGATGACGAGCGCGGTCCACGAGTAAAAGGCAAAGCCGATGCTGTTGAAAAACAGCGGCCAGATCGCGTCGGTGGCCGCCTGGAGACCGTCACCTGACTGGGTAACGTAGTTCGACATCCCCGACGGGAGGACGTCCTGTTGGGCCGCGGCGGTGATCCCAGCCCCGATGAACCCCACCAGCGCGACGCCCCACGTCGAGTAGAAGGCGAGGCGGGCGGCCGGACTGCCCGCGCTGTCGACGTAGTACGCGAGTTTCGCGCGCGAGACGTTGTACTCGTCAGTGAGGGGGCGCATCATCGAGCCGACCACTAAACAGTTGAAGTAGTCGTCGATGTGGATGATGATCCCCGCGAGAAACGAGGCTTTCTCGGCGTCGGCGGGCGAGTCGACCCGACTGGCGAGCGCCTCCAAGACGCCACGGATCGCGCCAGAACGGATCATCAGCCCCATCAATCCACCGATCGCAAAGAGCGCGAGTAGCACGTTTTTGACGTACCACGGGTCGGCGAACAGCGCCGACGTGGCGATCAGTTCGGGGATCACCGTGGGCCCGAGCACCCCTCCGAGGACGGTGCCGGGAAGCTCCCCGACGAGACCGTCCGGAACCCCGACGAGGCCGGGGCGGAAGGCACCGTAGACGACGGCCCCGCCGGCGATGCCGACGAACAGGCCGATGAGCGCGTCGCGAGTGTACCACGCGAGCGCGATGGCGAGCAGCGCCGGCAGCAACGACCACGGGCCCGCGGCAATACTTTCGAGCGGCATGACAGTCACGATCGGAGGCGGGGCTAAAAAAGTACCCAAGACGCCGGCGATCGCGGTCCCGTCGGGCGTCTGTCGTCCTCAGAGGAAGCTCCCGATCACGGACACGAACGTGGAAGAGATCATCAACACCACGAGGAGCAGCGCGAACCACTGCTGGCGAGTCATACCGTGTCGTTGTGAACCGAGGAATTAGTCGGTTTCGCTGGCGTCGGCGTCGGGCAGGACGTGGAGGCCGGCGCGGCTCTTGAGGACCGATACCGTGTCGGCGTCGGGATCGAGATAGTCGGGCCGCGGGATCGTCTTCGCTGCGTAGGTCTCGGGATCGAGCACCTGAACGGCGTGATCGTCCTCGATCGCGACCAGAGTGGTTTCTTCGGCATCGCCACGGTCCCCGAGCCGGCGGGCGTCGGGGGCCTCGCCGTCCTCGAACGCCGCCTCGTAGGGCTCGCCGGTGGTGACGTGGACGCCCTTCAGGTTCCCCCGGACGCTCCGGACGAGCAGCGGATCGTCGGCGTCGGGATCGATGACGTCGCCCGGCGTGAACTCGGGGAGGTGGACGGCGTAGGTCACACGGTACACCTCGTCGCCGTCCTCGTCTTCCGTCACGAGCGTCGCGGACTCGTCGACCACGCCGCCGAGCTGGCGGACGATCCGATCGGCGACCGCGCGGCCGATCTGGGTGGTCGAGAGTTTGGCGTCCACGCCGTCAGCGGTTTCGTCGAGCTCGGTCACGAACGCGTCGCGGTCGCCGTCGGCCTCGCGTTCGTCGACGTACTCGGTGATGATGGCGATCGAGCGCTCGGTCTCGTGGTCGGTCGGGGTGCGTCCGCGGGCGCGGACCTGGACCGTGCTCGCGTAGTACTCGCCCGCGATCCGGCCACACCGGGTGCAGGTGCCCCGCGAGATTTTGACCGGGATCGTGAGTTCGGTCCGGATCGGGCGGTCGTGGACGCTTGCCGAGAGGAGACAATGCATTCGGACGGTGGTCTCGTCGACCTGTTCGGGCTCGACTCGCCACTCGAACTCCTCGGCGTCGACGTGGATCGTGAGGGCTTCGGCCACCTCGTCGATCGCGACCTCGGTGTAATCGCGTGCGTCGACGTCGACCCAGCGCTTGCCGCGCCGGATCGCCCCGCAGGTCGCACACACCAAGACCTCGATCCGATCGGGCGCGTCGACGAGATCGAAGTCCTCGAAGAAACAGTCCTCGCAGATGGGTGCGCGTCCGTCGGCCGCGGCGACCGTCGCCCCCGATTCGACGGGATCGCCACACCGCGGACAGAACTGACGCGATTCGCTCATTGAACGAGGAACGTCCCTCAGCGGGTTAAGCGGCGTGACTCCACCAGCCTCCGGGGGAATCGCTGGCACAGAGCGACGAAGATTTATGACCTGAACGCTTAGTAAGGGCCATATGGAATGGAAGACCGACTGGGGCCTCCAGGCGAGGATGGGCCTGACGATGCTGTTGCTGCTCGCGCTCTACGTCGTCTTCATCGGCGCGCTGGCAATCTACGGGGTTGGGCTGTTCTGGATCACCCTCGTGATGGGACTGTTCATGGTCGGACAGCTCTTTTTCAGCGACAAGCTCGCGCTGCGGAGCATGGGTGCCCACGAGGTGAGCGAGGAGGAGTACCCCGAACTCCACGCGATGATCGGGCGGCTCGCCCAGCAGGCAGACCTCCCGAAGCCCACGGTGGCGGTCGCGGACAGCCGCCAACCGAACGCCTTCGCGACCGGTCGCTCGCAGGACAACGCGACCGTTTGTGTCACACGCGGGATCATGGACACCCTGAACCAGGAGGAGTTGGAGGGAGTGCTCGCCCACGAGCTCACCCACGTCAAAAATCGCGACGTGATGGTGATGACGATCGCCACGTTCCTCTCGACGCTCGCGTTCATGATCGTGCGGTGGGGGTTCCTGTTCACCGGCGGCGACGACGAAGGCGGTGCGCCCGTCCTGGTCGCCGTCCTCGTCTCGCTCGTGGTCGGCATCGTCTCGTTCCTGCTCGTGCGCGTGCTCTCGCGCTACCGGGAGTACGCCGCCGACCGCGGCGGGGCGATCATCACCGGCCGGCCATCCGCGCTCGCGAGCGCGCTCGTCAAGATCGACGGCCGGATGGATCGCGTTCCCGACGACGACCTGCGCGAGCAGGCCGACATGAACGCGTTCTTCATCATCCCGATCAAGAGCGGCGCGATCGGGAAGCTGCTCTCGACGCACCCCTCGACCGAACAGCGCGTCGAGCGGCTGAAAGACATGCAGAGCGAGCTCGAAACGGCCTGAATCCACGTTACGGTACCCGAAGTCGAACTGCTGGAGAGTTCCGGGGAGGGTGCAGGCACGCGGGGCTGGCATCGGGACCGCACTGATGCCGACACAAATGAGAACCGCAGGCCACACGCCTCCCCAGCCGACTCCTTCAGTCGCTCACTCCGTTCGCTTCCTCAGTCATCCCTCGCACGAGAGTTGCGCGCCGACAAGCGGCGCGCAGCCACGCGCCAACCGCACTACAACTGCCTTTTAACTACACCACAACCGCACAAGCCGTTCGCTACGCGCGCTTCCACGGGAGGCGGTGAAAAGTCGAGCCGGATCGCTCCGGGTTTTTATTCCCGGCGCTATAACCCTCGACATGGGTATCTTCGACGGACTTCGGTCGGCGCTCGGGATGAGTGCGGAGGCGGACGCGACCCGCGAGGCCGACCCCGAGGACCTCTTCGGAATGAGCACCGCCTACCTCACGATGGAGGCCGACTTGGGCTTCCCACCCGCCGGGGTGGCGGCGCTCTGCTTTTCGGGCGTCGACAGCACCGACTTCGCGGACGCGGTGGAGGAAGTCGAGACGATCCTCGAAGCGGGCGAGGTCGAGACCGGGACCGAAGCCCGCTTCGTCGACGACTCGCACGGCTACGAGTGGGTCGTCCTCGCGGACCGGGATTTCGAGGACCTCGTGACCAGCGTTCACTTCGCCGCCGACACGCTGATCGAGCGGGGCTACGGTTCGCGGCTGCTCGCCGCGCTGTTCGGCTTCGAGAACGAGGGCAGCCCGATCTACTGGGTGTACTCCTTCCGACGAGGCGCGTACTACCCCTTCGCGCCGCAGTCGAGCAGCGAACGCGATTCAACTGTTGAGTTCAAGCTCGAGTCGGTGCTCGACGGTGAACTCGACATCGAGTCGGACAAAGATTACTGGTACGCGCTCTGGCCCGACAGCGGACGGCACCCGTGGGAGTAGCCACACAGTCTCTTCGTATCCTCAACGTTAAGAGTTAGCTGGTGCTAAATCGGACATGGACAGCGGAGGCGATCGATGGCCGAGTTCGTAGCCGTCGTCACAACCGCGTTCGCCCTCCAACTCCTCGCGCTGCCCGGCGAGAAGGGCCAAATCATCATCGGGGGGTTGGCGACGCGGTACGATCCGTACACGGTGGTCGCGGGCGCGAGCACGGCGTTCGCCGGCTGGACGGTGCTCGAGATCCTGCTCGGCAACGCTTTGCGGGGCGCGTTTCCCGAAGTGTACCTCGACGTCGTCACGGCCGGACTGTTCGTGGCGTTCGCGGTGATCCTGCTCTACGCGGACTGGCGCGATTCGAACGACAGTCCGCGATCGCTCCCCGACGGCGGTGAGGTGCTTCGGGGGCTCCCGCTCGATACCGAGCGGTTCGGCGGGTTCGTACCGGCGTTCTCGCTGCTCGCGCTTGGCGAGTTCGGCGACAAGACCCAGCTCGTCACGATCGGGCTCGCGGCCCAGTACGGCGTCCACGCCGGCATTTGGGTCGGCGAGATGCTCGCGATCATCCCGGTGAGCCTCCTCACCGCGTTGTCGGTCGACCGACTCGCGACCCGGTTCGATACGGCGTGGTTCCACCGACTCTCGGCGATCGTCTTCCTCCTGTTCGCGGCCGACATCGCGGCGTCGTACCTCCTCGGCTGGTCGTTCCTGCCGATCTGATCCGCCACCAGCACGTTGCGTCGATCCCCTTCCCCTCATCCACTACCTTCACCTCCCGGATTTCACTTCCACCAAGCTGTTAACGAGGCTTTATCAGGGGAGCCGCACAACCCGGAGGTATGGCAGCAACCGAGGACCTAGAGAGCCTGCCCGGCGTCGGGCCGGCGACGGCTGACAAGCTCATGGAGTCGGGGTTCGATTCGTACCAGGGGATCGCGGTCGCGAGCCCCGGTGAGCTCTCGAACACCGCGGACATCGGCGAAAGCACCGCGGCGGACATCATCAACGCCGCGCGCGACGCCGCCGATATCGGTGGGTTCGAAACGGGTGCGAACGTCCTCGAACGTCGCAACGAGATCGGGAAACTCACCTGGCAGGTCGACGAGGTCGACGAGCTCCTTGGAGGAGGGGTCGAAACCCAATCGATCACCGAGGTGTACGGCGAGTTCGGCGCGGGCAAGTCTCAGGTCACCCACCAGCTTTCGGTCAACGTCCAGCTCCCCAACGAGTACGGCGGCCTCGAAGGCAGCGCCATCTTCATCGACTCCGAGGACACGTTCCGCCCCGAGCGGATCGCCCAGATGGTGCGTGGGCTCCCCGACGAGGCGATCGCCGCCGCGATGGAGGTCCGCGAGATCGAGGGCAGCCCCGACAGCGAGGAGGCGATGGACGAGTTCATCGAGAGCATCCTCGACAACATCCACGTCGCGAAGGCGTTCAACTCCAACCACCAGATTCTCCTCGCTCAGAAGGCCCAGGAGATCGCCGCCGAGCACGAGGAGTCAGAGTGGCCCGTTCGACTCGTCTGTATCGACTCGCTGACGGCACATTTCCGCGCGGAGTACGTCGGTCGTGGCGAACTCGCCCAGCGCCAGCAGAAGCTCAACAAACACCTCCACGACATCGACAAAGTCGGCAACCTCTACAACGCCGCCACCGTCGTCACGAATCAGGTCGCCTCGAACCCCGACTCCTATTTCGGCGACCCGACCCAACCCATCGGCGGCAACATTCTCGGCCACAAATCGACGTTCCGGATGTACCTCCGGAAATCGAAGGGCACCAAGAGAATCGTCCGGCTGGTCGACGCCCCCAACCTCCCCGACGGCGAGGCCGTGATGCGCGTCGAGGAAGAGGGACTGAAGCCCGAATAACACGAACCTTTTTACTTCGGGGGTTCGCGCTCGCTCCGCTCGCGCTCAACCCCTCGCAAAAACGTTCATGAAAAACACCCGCTCACTCGGCCTCCGGCCTCGTTCGCGGTGAACCGCGCTCGCTGCGCTCGCGCGGATACAATCGCTTTCTACAAACCACACAGCACCGCCCGAGCCCTCGGCCCTACGGGCCTCGCCCTCGATCCACCGAGGACCGCACCGCACCGCTCCGCGACCGCACCGCTCCGCGACCGCACGGCATCGCCAAAGCCCTCGACTGTTCGCTCCGCTCGTCAGGACGCCAGGCCCGCAACCGTACCGCCACCGCAGCCGCAGCAAAAGCCGCTATTCGGTCGTCGTCTTCTCGATCGAGGTCTTCTCGCCCTGATAGATCGCTGCGCCGTCCTGGGCCACCATCTCGATCAAGACGGCGCATTTCACCCGCATCGGGCTGATGTCCACTCCAAGGAGGTCGATGACGTCGTCGCGATCGAGCTCGTCGAGCTCGTCGAGGGTCATCCCCTGGAGTTCGTCGGTCAGCATGCTCGCGCTCGCCTGGCTGATCGCACAGCCCTCGCCCGAAAAGGCGGCGTACTCGATCGTCTCACCGTCGTCGGCGAGGTTGACGTCGACTTTGATCTCGTCGCCACACATCGGGTTCTCGCCGACGTGGCTGAAGGTGGGATCGTCGAGATCGCCGTAGTTGCGCGGGTTCTTGTAGTGATCCAGGATCTGCTGGCGATACATGTCCGAACCCATGCTCATAGTGAATCGAGATACGCGCGTGCAACCCAAAAGGATTCCGGGCGGGCTCGAATCGCCGCGTTGGACGAGGACGCGCTCGGGCAGCACCGCGCGATCTACGCCAGGCGCGCGACCAGACGCTCCCGGAGCACGAGCAGCGCGGGCAGCACCGTCACGCACGCCACGAACGCATAAACGATACTCAGCCCGGTCACGATGCCGAAGCGCTGGAGCGGTGGCGACAGCGCCAGCGCGAGCACACCGAACCCGGCCCCGGTCGTCACAGCACTACCGAACAACGCCCCGCCAGTCCCCGTAAGCGCCGCCGACAGCGAATCCCCGAGCGAGTCGTGACGGCTCCGTTCGTCGACGAATCGCTCGCCGAGATGGATGCTGTAATCCACTCCGAGCCCGATCGCGAGACTCGTGACGACGGCGGTTTCACTGTTGAAGGGCAGACCGAGCGCCGCCATCGTGCCGAGCAGCCACGCGAGCGCGACGACGACAGGGGCAAGCGTCACGACGCCCAGCCCCGGCGCACGATACCGCCACCAGTACAGCCCGACGAGAAGCGTGAGAATGACGCCGAGCGTGATGGCGAACCCCTCGACGAGCGTTTGTAATAGCGCGGTCTGGACGACCCCGGTGATGACCGGCCCGCCCGTCGCGATGGCCCGCACCGGCGCGTTCGCCTCGATCGACGAGGCGACGCCGCGAACGTCGCCGGCAACCGACTGGGACGAGGCGTTGCCCTGAACGCCGACGGTGAGGCGAGCAGACGCATACGAACCGTTTTCGGCACGGTAGAGCACCGACGACGCCCGGTCGGGAGCGGCATCGAACAGCCGATCGTAGACCGCCGAAACGTCCTCGTCCGGGAGTCCGTCGCCGTTCGTGTCGCGTGCCTCGATCGCGCCGGCGACCGTCTCGTTCTCGGCGGCGACGGTTCGGAGCACGGAGGCCGGGCTCTCGATTGCAGCCCGTCCGTCGGGATCGACGACGATCGTGCCGCCGTCGGTCGTCCGCGTCACGTTTTCGGTCGCGGTGAGGAGCGCCGGCGCTGTCACATCGCCTCGTATCAGTACCTGTCCCGCCGATCCCTGGCCGCGCTGCTGGAAGTTCTCACTCAAATAGTTGAGGTTCTGGCTCACGTCGTAGTCGCCGGGCGCGAACGGGCCCGGCAACGAGTCCATCCACGCCGGGGCGTCCTGGGGCAGGAAGTCTGCCTGGTTGAACTCCGTGTCGATGGTCGTCGCGCCGTACGCGCCGCCGGCGGCGAGCACCAGCGCGACGGCGATGACGACGGCCGGGGCCCGCCGTGCGAGCGCGGCGCTCCCGGCGAGAGCCCGGTTCGTGAATCCGGTGCCGACGCCGAAGGCACTCTTCTCGCGGTCGCGGCCGCGCCGATCGAAGAACCGTTCGAGTTCGACTTTGACCGCTGGCACGAGCGCCGCGAAGACGACGAAGATGGCGACGATGCCGAACCCGCTCAGGATGGCGAAGTCCTGGATCGAGCCCAGCGGGCTGACGTAGTTCGAGAGGAAGCCGACGGCCGTCGAGAACGCCGCGGTGGCCAGCGCGAGCACGACGCCACCGATCCCGAGGCGCATCGCGGTCGTGGGATCTCGCCGCTCCGCACCACCGTCGTCGGTGTCGAGCACTCCCTCTCGCGCCTCGCGGTAGCGCATGATGACGTGGAGCGAGTAGTCGATGCTCAGCCCGATGAGCAGGAAGGGGACGGCGATCAGGATGGAGTTCATCGCGATGCCGAGCCAGCCCTGGATGCCGACGTACCAGACCAGCACGACGGCGACACCGAAGAGGCTCACGAGGACGTCGACGACGTCGCGGTAGGCGATCGTGAGAACGGTTAGTAAGAGCACGAGCGCGACGGGCGTGATGATCGTGAACGTGTCGCCGATGGCCTGTGAGGTCTCCGCGTCGATGATCCCCGGCCCGAAGACGAACGCGTCCGAAAAGCGCGCCTCGGCCCGTGACTCGATCGCCACCTGCGCGTCGTAGACCGCCGCCTCGGTCGTTCCCGACGCTTCCGGATTCTGCTGGAAGACGAGCGTGCTCCGCGCGTCGGCTTGGGTCGTTCCCGGCTCGTAGTCCGTGGGCAGGAACTGGGTGGGATCGCCACCCGGAGTGGTCGCCTCGGGGTCGAGAAGCCGACTGAGCAGCGCTTCGACCTGTTCGTCCGAGCGAGATTCGAGCGCCGCGATCTGCTGGTCGAGCGTCGGAGCCGGTGGCTGGCCGGTCGCTCCCGCCGCCGACGCGTTGGTGGCGTTGCTCGCGCCAGAACCCGCGTTGGCACTGGACGCGTTGGCGCGCTCGCTGGCGTCCTGGGCGTACGCGGCGGTCGCGACGGCGTTCTCGATCCCGATCACTCCGGTTCCGTTCTGGAGCGTTGCGTTGATCGACGCGTTCGTGCGGAGGTTCTGCTGGAGACGGAGACTTTCGAGCAGCGATTCGCGAGTGAGGACGTCGCCACCCTCGTCCCTGACGACGATCTGTGCGACCACCGCCTCGTCCGTATCGTACGTCGCGTCGATTCGATCGAGTGCGGCCTGCTCCGGTGAGTCGATCGCGGCCTGGCCGATCGATCCCTGGCCGGTCGTGCCGACGATCGCCCCCGCACCGACGACGGCGGTGAGGACGAGCAAGAGCGCGATCACCAGCTTGCTCCGGGAGGCGAGCACGTCCGCGTATCGAGACGACAGTCCCGACTTCATCGGTCCCCGACACCGTCGAACGCTGTGGCGACACTGGAGGCGAAGCGACTAACGGACGGCGGAGGACCGTTCATACAACGCTCTCCGGGAGAAGCCGATAAAGACCAATGGGAAGTTCCCAGAACGTGGGACAACCACGGTTCGGTTCGGAACGGCCCGACGGCGCTGACGGCGGGTGTCGGGAGTCTCCCGAGGACTACCCGTCGTACAGTCCAACGATCATGACGCCGAACCCGGCACAGACGATCACGCTTTCGAGGAGCATTCCCATCGTAGTCGGGACGCCGAGGAAGTGATGGAAGACACCGACCAGAACCGTGCCGAGGGTGATGACGAGCAGTCCCACCGAGAAGTACTGGAGCCCCGCGATCCGTGTCCGCCTATAGGCTCTGTACGCCAACACGGAGACGACGCCACCGAGGACGAGCGCGGCGAGTTTGACGACGACGACCAGAGCGACGAGCGGTTCCATCACGACTCCTCTTTCATCGCCGACCAGAACGACGCCAGGCGGTCCTCCGCGTCCCGCTCCGGCCGGTCGATCGACACCGTGAACTCGTCGTCGGTGATACCGATCGAGACGTCGGTGAAATCGCGCTCGTAGCGCGTGACGTTCGGCCCGTCGGATCGAACGTCCGTGTACTCCCGGACGAGCGCGGCGTCGCGGAGCAGTTCGAGCTTTCGGTACACCGTCGAACTAGAGAGATCACACGCCTCACGGAGCTCGCTCGCGGATTTCGGGCTATCCAGCACTCTGAGGATCGCCCGGCAGTTGCTGTCGTCGAGCGATCGCAGCACCGTTTCGAGATCGGGACCGTCCGGCCCGTCCGTCGACCAGTGAGCCGTTTCGGTGGCTGTGTCGGTCGACTCGGCGGGATCGGTCGGATCGGCGTGCGAGGGGATGAGCGGCAAGCGATTCGAGCCGACGTGTCGATCGGTCATGTCAGACAGCGTCGACTGCGTCGGCCGTTCGGCGAGCAGCGAGAGTCATGTCCTCTGGTGCTGATGATTTCCTCCGGGCCGGTATAGGCGTCCCGGTCGTTCCCAACTTCTCGGAACAGGTCGACTGCAACCATCTGTGATCGCTGGTCGTTCACGATCGTCGATCCCAGCGGCAGATGCGTCGGTGCCGGGATCGCGTTCGACGCCCGTCCGACCCGAGCGCGGACGGCAATCGTCTGAATGATCCATGACAGCCTACGCGAACAGCTGTCTGGCGTCGTCGATGGCCTCGATGAGAGTGTCGACCTCGTCTTCCGTGTTGTAGAGATAGAACGAGGCCCGGGCGGAGGCCGCCGTGCCGAGCACGTCGTGGAGCGGCTGGGTGCAGTGATCGCCGGGCCGGATCGCGACGCCGTGGTCGTTCATGATGCTCGCGAGGTCGTGGGCGTGGACGCCATCGAGATTGAAGGAGACGAGGCCCGCTCGCTCGCCCGCCGGCGGGCCGTAGATCTCGATGTCGTCGAACTCGTTCAACCGCTCCACCGCGTAATCGGCGAGATCGCGCTCGTGGCGATCGATCCGATCGAGACCGATCTCGTCCAGATAATCGGCGGCCTCGGCGAGCGCGATCCCCTCTGCGATCAGCGGCGTGCCGGCCTCGTACTTCCACGGCAGGTCGGCCCACGTCGTCCCCTCGAACTCGACCTTCCGGACCATCCCGCCGCCGTACATGAACGGCTCCATCGCTTCGAGGATCGCTTTCTTGCCGTAGAGCCCGCCGATCCCCGTCGGTCCACACATCTTGTGGCCGGAGAAGGCGTAGAAGTCGACGTCGAGCGCCTCGACATCGACGGACTGGTGTGGGACTGCCTGGGCACCGTCGGCGAAAATGTAGCTATCGTGCTCGTGGGCGAGATCGGCGAGGTCGCCGATCGGGTTGATGGTGCCGAGGGTGTTCGAGACGTGGGTGACCGAGACCATCTCGGTGTCGGGACCGATGACTTCGCGGGCGTGGTCCATGTCGAGCCGGCCCTCGTCGTCGATTTCGATATACTGCACGTCCGCGCCGGTGCGTTTGGCGATCTGCTGCCACGTCACGAGCGAGGAGTGGTGTTCCATCTCGGAGAGGACGACTTCGTCGCCCTCTCCGAGCTCGTTCAGGCCCCACGCGTACGCTACGAGGTTCAGGCCTTCAGTGGTGTTCTTCGTGAAGATCATCTCCTCGCGACCGCCCGAGGCCCCGACGAACTCGGCGAGGCGGTCGTGGGCCTCTTCGTACGCGATCGAGGCCTCCTGGCTCAGATGGTGGATCCCCCGGTGGACGTTCGCGTTGGTCCCCCGGTAGTAGTCGCTCATCGCGTCGACCACGCGATCGGGCGTCTGGCTCGTGGCGGCGTTGTCGAGGTACGCGAGGTGCTGGCCGTCGCCGACCTCGCGTTCGAGGATCGGGAACTCGTCCCGGATCCGGCCGACATCCAGCGGTTCGGCGGTCTGACTGCTCATTGACGCTGCGTACGGTCCGGAGGGGGAACATTCCTTCGGTCAGCACGTGTTCGTGGCCGGCTCAGGCGACGCGGCGCGACATCACCAGCAGTCCGAGCACGAGCAGCGCAAGCCCCCAGTACAGCGAATCGCCGGGCACCCAGACCAACAGTAGCGTGACGATACCGGAGGTGAACAGCGACCAACCGATGGTCGTGGAGTAGCTCATGGGGCAACACCGGACGCGAACGGGTAAAGCTCCCCGTCGGCATCTGCAAGCCCCGGCTTTTGTGCGGCACGGACGACCGAAACCACCCGACAAGCCGCCTGGTGATATGCTCGGCCGGAACGGTTTTACTCGCCGCGGGCGGAACGGTGGCCATGCAGACCTGGGTTGCGCTCGTCGAAGTCGTCGACGGTGAGTTTCAGGACCTCCAAGAACTCGCCTCGCTCTGGGGCGACATCAACATCGAGCTGGAGGAGGTCGACGCCGAACTCCAGGAGACCTACGCGCTGCTCGGGCGGTACGATTTCCTCGTGGTGTTCGAGGCCCCCGACCGCGAGTCGGTGTTCGAGGTCTCGCTGGCCGCCGAGCGCCACGGCCTCGATATGGATTCGATGGAAGGCGTCCCGATCGAGGATTTCGGCGGGCTCGTCGGCGAGTAGGCCGCGTTCACTCCAAGCGCAGCAGTTGTGCGTGGCGGGTATCCCCGAGATCGAGCACGCTTTCCTCGTCGACGAACCCATGCTCGACCGCGAGCGCTACGGCGTCACACCCGACGATGTTCGCCACCCGCGCGCCCGCGAGACTCGCCACCACGTCTTCCTCGTCGGCTGGCTCGCCGTCGTAGAACTCCTCGCTCACCTCGAAGTCGAGATCGCCGTTTTCGAAGGTCTCGCCGAGGACTTCGGGGTCACAGACCGAAACCAGCCGTCCTTCCGGCGTCTCACGCTCGTTGACGATCACGGACGAGCTCCTCCTCGGCCTCCTCACGGAGTTCGCGCGCCTCCGCGGCGAGCTCCTCGGCTTTCTCGTCCTCGCCGGTTTCCTCCAGCGCGCGCGCTTTCTCCTCGATGACCTCGGCGTTCCGGAATCCCAGTCGGATGGCGTTGTCGAACGCGTCGAGCGCCTCGCTCGCGAGCCCGCGTTCGAGCAGGAAGAAGCCGCGATTGAACCACGCCTGGGGGAAGCGTGCATCGATCTCGACGGCGCGCTCGGCGTGTTCGAGGGCCTGCTCGGACCGGCCGGCCTCCCAGAGCGCGGAGGCGAGGTTGGTTTCGGCGCTCGCGGCGTGTTCGCTCCGGTCGTCGATCCGGAGTGCTTCCTGGTGCGCGCCGATCGCCTCGTCGTACTCTTCGAGTTCGGCGTGGGCCGCGCCCTTGTTGACCCACGCCTCCTGTTCGATCGACTCGTCGTCGGCGAATCGCGCCGCGCGTTCGAGGGTTTCAGTCGCCTGCTCGTACCGGTTGATCCGAAGGTAGTTCAGCCCCACGTCGACGAGTTCCTCGGCGTCCACGTCGTCGGTGCCGAGCTGGCGTTCGTCGAGCAAGTCGGCCACTGCGCGCGAGTCGACGGGATCGACCTCGCCCGGGTCGACCGAGAGCTCGGGCGGGTCGAGATCGAACCCTTCGGGCTCTCCGAACCCCTGGCCCGCGGAGAACTGGTGGTCGTCCGCGGTGTCGTCTGCGGGATCGGGGACAGGCTCGTCGGATGCGGGGCGGGGATCGTGGTCGTCGGCCGAATCACGGCTCGGTTCGGCGTCGGGAGTTCGTTCGGACTCGTCGTCGGTCATGGGTATCCATAAACGACGACCGCGATTAAGGGCTACGACCGCGTACGCTCGGTATGCGACTGTTCGTGAGCGTCGATCTCGACGGGCTCGCCGCGGAGATCGCGGCCGTCCAGGAAGCGGTCGCCGACGCGAGCGGGGTCCGGCTCACCGATCCCGAGAACGTCCACGTGACGCTGAAGTTCCTCGGCGAAGTCGAGGAAGAGCGGGTTCCAGCCCTCACGACGGAACTGGCCGCAGCGATCGACGAATCGGGCGTCGGGCCGTTCGTGGCCGCGTTCGGCGGGCTCGGCGCGTTCCCGAGCGAGGAGTACATCCGCGTGCTCTGGGTCGGCGTCCATGAGGGTGGCGACGAGCTGGCCAGGCTCCACGAAGCGATCGAGGATCGAACCGTCGAGATGGGGTTCGATCCCGCCGATCACGAGTTCACGCCACACGCCACGATCGCCCGAATGGATCACGCCGGTGGGAAAGAGCGGGTCCAGCGTGCGTTACGCGAGACCGATCCCACTGTCGGCACGCTCGATGTTAGGGAAGTCCGGCTGACCGAGAGCGTGCTCAACGACGACGGACCGGAGTACACCACCGTCGAGCGGTTCGAGCTCTGAGCCGCGACACACCGATTTAGGCAGGCCGAAAATATACGTATATTGATAAGTCCTAAGTCGTTGGATCGTCACTCGACGGTATGGGCGCGCTGGCGAATCTCGCGCTGGTGTTCGTTGCGGGGTTGCTCACCGCGCTCGCGACTGGCCTGGGTGCGCTGCCCTTTTTCCTCGTCGACGACGTGAGCGACCGGACGAGCGTCGTGCTCTGGGGGCTGGCCTCGGGGATCATGGTGTCGGCGTCGGTGTTCGGCCTGGTGTTCGAGGGGCTCGCCGAGGGCACAGTGATGGAGATCGTCCCCGGTCTCTTCGCCGGCGTCGCGCTCGTGATCGTCAGCCACCACGTCATCGAGGGGTGGGAGGTCGAGCCGAAACAGTACGCCGAGGCCGACTACCGCAAGCTCCTCCTGATCCTCGGCGTTCTCACCGTCCACAGTTTTCCCGAAGGCGTTGCGGTCGGGGTCTCCTTTGCCGATCTCAACTTCGGGAACGGGATCGAACTGGTTGGGTTCACGGTGCCGGTGCTCGCTGTCTTCATGACTGTCGCGATCTCGATCCACAACGTTCCAGAGGGCGTCGCGGTTTCGATCCCGCTCCAGGAGATGGGGGTGCCGCGACGACGCCTCGTCTGGTGGTCGGTGTTTTCGAGCCTCCCTCAACCCGTGGGTGCAGTCGTCGCGTTCGCGTTCGTCCGGGTCGCGCGCGCGTTCGTCCCGTTCGGGTTCGGCTTCGCGGCGGGCGCGATGATCTACCTCGTCGTCTCGGAGTTCATCCCCGAGGCGCGCGAGGTCGGTGCGGGGCTGCCTGGCGGCGGCCGGCGAGAACTCCTCGCTGGACTCGGCGTCGGCGTGGTCGTGATGGTCCCGCTGGCGCTGGTCTGAGTGGGGTCGCGGCCCGAGCGAGCCGAAGAAGGACAACGATTTAAGCCGCGCCGGCCGAATGCGTCCATCATGGGTAAGAACTCGAAAGCCAAGAAGAAGCGGCTGGGGAAGCTCGAACGCCAGAACTCCCGGGTGCCGGCGTGGGTCATCATGAAGACCGACCGCGACACGATGCGCAACCCGAAGCAGCGCAACTGGCGGCGGAGTGACACGGACGAATGAGCGCCGAAGAGTTCGAGGAGCGGGTCGTGACGGTACCGCTCCGGGACGTGAAAGCGGGCGCGAACCACAAGGGTGCGGACCGCGCGATGACGCTCATCCGTGACCACCTCGCACAGCACTTCAAGGCCGATCCCGACGCGGTGCGGCTCGATCCCTCGATCAACGAGGCGGTCTGGGCGCGCGGCCGGGGCAACCCCCCGAGCAAGCTCCGCGTGCGAGCCGCCCGGTTCGAGGAGGAAGGCGAGCGCGTGGTCGAAGCCGAATACGCGGAGTAACGTGCTCCGCGCGGCCTTCACCGGTTCGGCGTACGTCGGCGTCTTCGCCCGAGCCACAGACGACTGCTTGCTCGTTCGGCCCGACGTCGACGAGGATCGTCTCGCGGCGCTGACCGACGAGCTCGGCGTCTCCGCAGTGCGAACGACGATCGCCGGCTCCGGCACCGTGGGTGCGCTCGTCGCGGGCAACTCCAACGGACTGGTGACGAGCAGCCGACTCACCGACGTCGAGCGCGACCGGATCGACGAGGCCGTCGACGTATCGGTGGCGGAGCTGCCCGGCCGGATCAACGCCGCCGGCAACGTCGTGCTCGCGAACGACGATGGTGCGTATCTCCATCCCGATCTCCCCGACGAAGCGGTCGCTGTCGTCGAGGAGCATCTCGACGTCCCGGCCGATCGGGGCGTGCTCGCTGGCGTTCGAACTGTCGGGACGGCGGCGGTCGCCACCAATCGGGGCGTGCTCTGCCATCCGAAAAGCACCGACGAAGAGCTGGATCACGTCGAGGAACTGCTCGGCGTTCCGGCGGACATCGGCACCATCAACTACGGTGCGCCGGTCGTGGGCTCGGGACTGCTCGCTAACTCGCATGGGTACGTCGCGGGCGAGGAGACGACCGGCCCAGAGCTCGGGCGGATCGAGGACGCGCTCGGCTACATCGAGTGAGTAGGTAAGACAACATACTTCCGGCGCGCCCGCCCAACCGGGGTATGGACGAGTTCGTAACACCCGAAACGTATCGATCGAAAGCGGTTGCGGTGCAGGGAGGCAGCCGATGAGCCTCGGTGGTGGCGGCGGTGGCGGCCAGCTCGAACAGCTTTCTGAGGAGATCGAGAACCTCGAACGCCACGAGCAGGCGCTCGAAAACGAGATCGACGAGTTCCAGGAGGAACAGCGCGAGATCGACGAGGCGACCGAGGCGCTCGACGCGCTCGAAAGCGGGTCGACGGTCCAGGTCCCGCTCGGCGGCGACGCGTACGTCCGCGCCGAAATTCAGGACATCGACGAGGCAGTGGTGAGCCTCGGTGGCGGGTACGCCGCCGAACGCGACAAGGAGGGCGCGATCGACACCCTCGAAACCAAACGCGACGCGCTCGACGATCGCATCGAGGAGGTCCGCGAGGAGATCACCGAAGTCGAGGGCGAGCGCGACGAGCTCGAACAGCAGGCCCAGCAGATGCAACAACAGCAGATGCAGCAGCTCCAGGGCCAGATGGGTGGCATGGGCGAGGACGCGGACGACGACGAGTAAGGCCGAACGATGTTCGACGGACTCAAGGACAAGCTCTCCTCCTTCCAGCGCGACGCCGAGGAGGAACTCGACGAGGCGGCCGGCGAGGTCGACGAACCCGAACCGGAGCCCGAAGGCGACGGTGAGATCGAGGCCAGCGAGGCCGAGACCGCCGGTACTGGAACCGAGGACGAGACCGAAACTGGGGGCGGAACTGAGATCGACTCCGGCTCGGACGGCGAAGCGACAGCGGAAGCGGCGTCGGCGACCGACGCGGCCGCGACGTCCGAGACGACCACGACGCCCGAAACGGAAGGGCCGGACGGCGAACCCGCATCAGCAACGGCGGACGAGCCGGAAGAGCCAGCAGCAGAGACCACCGAGAGTGCTGCCGACGCGGCACGTCGAGGGTGGTCGACGTCGAGGACGAGTGGCGATCGAGAAGAGGGAGAAGACGAGAACGAGGCGGGGAGCGACGATGGGGAGGGAAGCGATCTCGGTCTCGGGACGCGCGCGAAGCTGTTCGCCACGGGCCAGTCGCTGATCGAGGCGGGCGAACTCGACGCCCCGCTGTTCGATCTCGAGATGGCGCTGCTCGAAAGCGACGTCGAGATGAGCGTCGCCGAAGCGATCCTCGACCGGCTCCGCGAGGAGCTCACCGGCGCGACGCGCGCCCAGGTCAAGACCACCGGCACGGTGGTCGAGGAGGCGCTCGCCGAGGCGCTTCGGGAGGTCATCAGCGTCGGGCAGTTCGATTTCGACGGACGGATCGCCGACGCCGACAAGCCCGTGACGATCGTTTTCACGGGAATCAACGGCGTCGGGAAGACGACGACCATCGCGAAGCTCGCGCGCTACTTCGAGGAGCGCGGGCTTTCGACCGTGCTCGCGAACGGCGACACCTATCGTGCGGGCGCGAACGAGCAGTTGGGCGAGCACGCAGACCGGTTGGGAAAGAAGCTGATCGCCCACGACCAGGGCTCCGATCCGGCCGCCGTGCTCTACGACGCGGTCGAGTACGCCGAGGCGAACGACATCGACGTGGTGTTGGGGGATACCGCGGGTCGACTCCACACCTCGAACGACCTGATGGCCCAGTTAGCGAAGATCGATCGGGTGGTCGATCCCGACATGACCCTCTTCGTCGACGAGGCGGTCGCGGGCCAGGACGCCACCAATCGCGCCGAGGAGTTCGACGACGCCGCGGCGATCGACGGCGCGATCCTCGCGAAGGCCGACGCCGACTCCCAGGGTGGCGCGGCGATCTCGATCGCCCACGTCACCGGCAAGCCGATCCTCTTTTTGGGGACTGGCCAGGGCTACGACGACATCGAGCGGTTCGACCCCGACGTGCTCGTCGACCGGCTGCTCGGCGGCGAGGAATAAGTCGGGAAGCGAGGAACAGGAGTGTATCGTCAGGGCCACATCGGAGTCGGGCTGCTTCTCTACGCCCCGGCAGCCTACGCAATGGTTTCGGCCGGACGGCTCGTGCTCGCTATCGTCGGGTTCGGAGTGATGATCTGGCTCGCCATGCTGCCGGACGTCGACATGCGCCTTCCGTTCGTCTCCCATCGTGGCCCGACCCACACCCTCGGGTTCGCGGTGATCGTCGGGCTCGCGTGCGGGGCGATCGGGTGGGTTCTCGGGACTGAACTAACTCGGTTCGAGCCACAGCTGCTCGGCTCGTTTGGGTTCGGGCTCGGTGCGCTGGTCGTCGTCGCGCATCTGGTCGCCGACTGGCTGACGCCGATGGGGATCGCGCCGTTCTGGCCGCTTTCGTCCCATCGGTTCTCGCTCGGCTTCGCCCGTGCGTCGAGCACGCTCGCGAACGGGTTCCTGTTCGTGCTTGGCGCGGGCGCGACAGCCGTGGTGCTGTGGTTCACAGGATTGATCGGCTGAGTGGATACGTTTTGAGAACGGCTGCGGATGGCGCGTGGGAGTGCCGGAGGCGCGACTCGCGCGAGGGATGAGCGAGTGAGCGCAGCGAACGAGCGAATCGGTTGGGGAGGGTGTGGTCTGCGGTATTCATTTGTCCCGTGCAAGCAGGCGGTTTGCAGTCACGTCCATTCGTTTCGACGACGTTATTGAATCAGATCGGGTTTCGATCGCCTCGTCCGACGGACAAGCCTTTACCAGCCACACGACGTAGCACCGACAAATGGTACTCGACGATCTCGGGAGTTCCCTCCGGGGGACTCTCGACCGACTCCAGGGAAAGACCCGCCTCGACGAAGAGGACGTAGAGGAGGTCGTCCGGGAGATCCAGCGCTCGCTGATCCAGGCCGACGTCGAGATCGACCTCGTGATGGAGCTCTCGGACAGCATCGAGCAGCGCGCGCTCGAAGAGGAGCCCCCCGGCGGCACGACGGCCCGGGATTTCGTCCTCCGGATCGTCTACGAGGAGATGGTCGAGCTCGTCGGCGAGAGCACGGACCTCCCCCTCGAATCGCAGACGATTCTGCTCGCCGGGCTCCAGGGCTCGGGGAAGACCACGACCGCGGCGAAGATGGCGTGGTGGTTCTCGAAGAAGGGGCTGCGTCCCGCGGTGATCCAGACCGACACCTTCCGGCCAGGCGCGTACGACCAGGCGAAGGAGATGGCCGAGCGCGCGGAGGTCACCTTCTACGGCGATCCCGACGCCGACGACCCCGTCGAAATCGCCCGCGAGGGCCTCGCGGCGACCGAAGAGGCCGACATCCACATCGTCGACACCGCGGGCCGCCACGCTTTGGAGGAGGGGCTGATCGACGAGATCCAGGAGATCGACGCGGTCGTGGAGCCGGATCGGAGCCTGCTCGTGATGGACGCGGCGTTGGGCCAGGGAGCGAAGGACCAAGCACAGCGCTTCGAGGAGGCCATCGGGATCGACGGCGTCGCCATCACCAAGCTCGACGGGACCGCGAAGGGTGGGGGCGCGCTGACCGCGGTCAACGAGACCGACTCCTCGATCGCGTTTCTCGGGACGGGCGAGACGGTCCAAGACGTCGAGCGCTTCGAACCCGACGGGTTCATCTCCCGACTGCTGGGGATGGGCGACCTCAAGCAGCTCGCCGAGCGGGTCGAGCGCGCGATGGCCGACACCGACACCGACGAGGAGGACTGGGACCCCGAGGACATCCTGGATGGGCAGTTCACCCTGAAGGACATGCGCCACCAGATGGACGCGATGAACAAGATGGGGCCCCTCGATCAGGTTCTCGACATGATCCCTGGATTGGGCGGCGGGCTCAAGGATCAGCTCCCCGACGACGCGATGGACGTCACCCAGGACCGGATGCGGAGCTTCGACATCGTGATGGACTCGATGACCGAGAACGAGCTGGAAAATCCTCGTTCCGTGGGCGCGAGCCAGACCCGTCGGATCGCGCGCGGCAGCGGCCAGCCCGAGGAACGCGTGCAGGAACTCCTCGAACAACACCGGATGATGGAGCAGACCCTGAAGCAGTTCCAGGGAATGGGTGACGCCGACATGCAGCGGATGATGAAGCGGATGGAGGGCGAGGGCGGCGGCGGCATGGGTGGCATGGGCGGCGGTGGCGGGCCGTTCGGCTGAGGCGCTACGCTCCGGGTTCGATGTACGTCAGGAGTTCCTCGGCGGTTCGGTCAACGATAGCATCGGCGAGGTGGCCCTGGCGATGGGTGACGTCCGCTCGTCGTGGCGAGTGAATCGCCCACGGGAGCACGTAGCTTCGTTTCGGTGTTCCACCCTCGACCCAGTCGTCCTCTCGAATCGGGAGCGCGGCGTCGTGGCCGCTGGTCGAGAGCGCGACGGCCATGTGCTGTTCGTCGCCGAACGGATGGGTGTCGTCGTTCAACACGAGCCACGGGCGGCCGGCCGTTCCGTCTTTGAACGGGTCATCGCTCCACACGACATCGCCGCGGTCGTGGCTCATTCGGTCGTTCCGTCGTCCGCAGCGTGTTCCAGCCACGCCTCTCGATTCTCGCTCCCGTACCGTTCGTCGAGGGATTCGGTGATGCGGTGAAGCGCTATCGCCCCCGTGAGGCGTTCCTCGTCGTCGGTGATCGCCCAGAATCGGCCACGATGGCGGACCAGTCCGCGGTCGTGGAGGCGACTCAACACCGGACCGATCGATCCGCGTTTGACACCCGTTCGATCGCTGATTTCTGACTGCGTCCACGCACGGTCGTCGTTGGTTGCGAGAAAGCCAACGACGCGCTCGGCGTTGGTCCGGTCGAGGGCGTCCGCATCCTCGTCCTCGAACCGTTCGATGTCTATCGACACGGCTGTACTACGTGTCTCACTGTAATAGATGTATTGGCGTCCAACCGAACGACACTCGTCGGCTGTCGCACGCGGATGGAACCGATTTTTGTTCCCGGCGGGTATCGACACGCCAATGAGCGTCGCCGAGGTCGCACGCGAAGCCTACCGCGAGGCACTGCCGGCGCTGTCGGCGAGCCTCGTCGGCGGCCTTCTCGCGGGCGTGGTCCTCGGCGGGATGCGAAGCGAACTCGAAGCGGTCCCGGGACTCCTCGTGCTCGTGCCCGCGCTACTCGCGACCCGGGGCAACGTCTACAGCTCGCTCGGCGCGCGGATCGCCACCGCACTTCACCAGGGACTCGTCGAGCCACGGGTGCGCGGCGGCGATCCCCGGCTCCGGTCGGCGGTCGCGGCGTCGATCGCGAACGGATTGCTCGCGAGTGCGTTCGCCGCGACCGCGGCCTACGCGGTGTTGTGGAGTCTCTCGGCGTCGCCCGCGCCGCTCACCACACTCGTCGGGATCGCGGTGCTCGCCGGGCTGCTCTCGGGCGTGACGCTCTCGACGGTGGTCGTGCTCGCGGTGTTCGCGGGCTACCGGCGGGGGTACAACCCCGATACGCTGGTCGGGCCGCTCGTCACCACCACGGGCGACGTGTTCGGGATCGCCTACCTGTTGCTCGCGGTGCGGATCGTGCTCGCGCTCGGGGGTGGCTGAGTGCCGACCGAGTGGTCGTTCCGGGCGATCACGCGGGCGCTGTTGCCCGTTTTAACTGTTCTCACACTCGTCGAGCTCGGCAGCGGGTTCGTGCTCGGGTCGTTCGAAGCCACCCTGCTCCGCTACCCCGCGCTGCTCGTGCTCGTTCCGGTCACGATCGGCACGGCAGGCAATCTGGGGAGCGTGCTCGCCGCGCGGCTCTCGACCGCCTTCCACCTCGGCACGCTCTCCTTTTCGCCGACCGACGACACCCTCGCGGGCAACGCCGTCGCCACCGTGGGGCTCGCGCTCACCGTCTTTCCGGTCGTCGGCGCTGGTGCGTGGGTACTCACTGCGCTCACTGCCGGATCGAGCCTCGCGCTTGCGACGGTAGTAGTGATCGCGACCGCGAGCGGTGCGGTGCTTTCTGTTCTCGCCGTCGCCGTCACCGTCGTGGCGACCTACGCCGCCTACCGGTTCGAACTCGATCCCGACGACATCGTGATCCCAGTCGTGACGAACGTCTGTGACGTGCTCGGCGTGCTCGTGTTGTTCGGGATCGTCCAGATCGTGGTCTGAACCCGAGACGGGCCCGCCGAAAGTCTCCCGAAGGTTTAGAAGTGATGACGCGATCGTGTGGATATGCACCGCCTCGCGTGGGTTCTTGTCGTTTGTGTCGTGCTCGCTGGCTGTGCAGGAACGACGCCAGGGGCGACCGAACCCACGGAGTCGCCAGCCGAAACGCAGGACGTCACGACCGTCCCGGAAACGACCGTGCCAGCCGGAACGACCGTCGAGCAGGCGAAGGGACGGGCAGCGACCGTCACCAGGATCGTCGACGGCGACACCATCGAGGTCCGCTATTCGAACGGCACGATCGACACGGTCCGGCTGCTCGGTGTCGACACCCCGGAAGTCCACGTCGCGAACGATCCGCCGGAGTTCGAGGGGATTCCCGACACCGAAGCAGGGAGCGCCTGTCTCCGGGACGCGGGCCGGAACGCGAGCGCGTTCGTCGAACGGACCCTCGCGGACGAACAGGTACGACTCGTGGTCGGCGGCGACCGCCGCGACCGCTACGACCGGCTGCTGGCGTTCGTCCGCCACGACGGGATCAGCCTCAACTATCGCCTCGTCGACGAGGGGTACGCCCGGGTGTACGAGAGTTCGTTTGTGGGTCGCGAGCGGTTCGACCGGGCCGAAGCGCGCGCGAGGCAGGAGGGAATCGGACTCTGGAGGTGCGCGACTGACGAGGACGAACCGGAACCGTCGACCAGGGTTCGGACGGAGCCGGGTGGGCTCGTGATCGCCGAGATCGACGCGGACGCGCCGGGCAACGACAACGCGAACCGCAACGAGGAACGGATCGTATTCGAGAATCGAAAAGAGACACGCATCGATCTCGGCGGCTGGACCGTGAGCGACGCCGCCGACCATACCTATACGCTTCCCAGCGGGTTCACGCTCGGACCAGGCGAGCGAGTTACGCTCCACACGGGGGACGGTGCGAACACCGCGAGCAAGCTGTACTGGGGTGCGTCGGGGGCCGTCTGGAACAACGACGGCGACACGGTGACGGTGCGGAACGGGGCCGGAGAGACGGTCGCCGAGCGGTCGTACGGCTGAGAGGCTCGTCCGTCACGAGTGGACGCAGGGCTCAACCGCCTGGAGCCCGTATCCCAAACGATGGGGTCGCGTTTCGAACTCCCGCCGCGCCTGGTCGACTGGTCGATCCTCGGCGCCGTCTGCTTCGCGGTCGCCACCGGCCTGCTCGGTCTCGTGTCGGGACGCACCGGCGACGCGTGGGTGTTCGTGACCCACGGGATCGGCGGGCTCTCGCTCGTTCTCTTGCTGTTCTGGAAGCTCCGGCGGGTACGCCATCGGATGACCAATCGAGTGGCGTGGGATCGACACACCCCGCTCTCGATTCTGCTGGGGATCGTCGCCATCGCGGCGCTCGCCACCGGGGCGTACTGGGCGTTCGGCGGCCGCCTCGGCGTCGGGCCGTGGACGCTACTGTTCGTCCACATGGCACTCGGGGTACTCGTGGTGCCACTCGTGCTCGTCCACCTCCGCGGACGATTTCGCGCCCCGAATACCGACGATTTCGCGGGGCGGCGAACCACGCTGAGCGGACTCGCGGTCGTGGGATTCGGCGCGCTGACGTGGCGGCTCCAGCGTGAGGCCAATCAGCTGTTCGGGCTCGCGGGCGCGGATCACCGATTCACCGGGTCGCGTGAGGACGGCAGCGGCGAGGGCAACGCGTTCCCGGTCACGAGCTGGGTCGCCGACGATCCCGATCCGATCGATCCCGACGACTGGCAGCTCCAGGTCGGCGGCCGGGTCGGGCGCGAACTCGCGTTCGACGGTGGAGCGCTCGATTCGGACGCAGGCCGCCGCACGGTGCTCGACTGCACCAGCGGCTGGTACTCGACACACGACTGGCGGGGCGTTCGAGTCGGCGACCTCCTCGATAGCGCCGAACCGACGGACGAGGCGCAGTGGATCTCGTTCCGATCGGTGACGGGGTATCGCTGGAGCCTGCCGATCGAGGAAGCCCGCGACGCACTGCTCGCGACCCACGTCGATGGCGAGCGGCTCTCTCATGGTCACGGCTTCCCCCTCCGGCTCGTCGCGCCTGGCCGGCGCGGGTTCCAGTGGGTGAAGTGGGTCGAGACGGTCGAAGTGCGGCGGAAGCGCGACGCGAGCGAGTGGCTGGCGATCTTCGTCAGCGGGTTCGACGAGACGAGCGCGGACCGTGCTACGGATCGTCGGTAACTGGCGTCCCGTCTTCGGTCGACGGCGCGACGTGATCGACGTATTCCTCAACCGACGGCTCGTGGACCCGCACCCGGACGTGGATCTCGCCGAGTTCGCTCGGTTCACCGACCGCGAAGTTGACCACACTCTCGAAGGCGGCCTGTTTCTTCAAGTCGAAAGAGACCGTTTCGCCCTGACGGCCGCCGAAGAACTCGCTCCGGGCGGAGTCGAGGATTGCCTGACGGTGGAGGAGTTCGGAAAATCGATCGAGCGAGTGTGTTTCGGCACGGATCTCGCC